>NZ_JBHUZM010000008.1:0-125989 GCF_042667665.1 Streptomyces sp. NPDC057307
GGCCGGCCCAGCCGCGCCGGCCGGGCCCACGACTTCCCGGGCTATGCCTCGGTCGGCTTCGCGGAATCCGTACCGGGCCGGGACTTCTTCCACTCGCCGCGGGTGAAGTCCGGAATCTGCTGCGGCTTGCCGTTGGCCTTGATGGACGCGTCGCTCAGCGGTACGGGGGCGGTCCAGGTCGCGGCGTCGTACACGTCGAAGTCGGGGACGAGGCCCAGCCGGACGCACTGCATGAGGCGGAAGACCATGATGTAGTCCATCCCGCCGTGGCCGCCCGGCGGATTCGCGTGCTCCTTCCACAGCCAGTGGTCCCAGTCGGCGTACGCGGCGAAGTCGCCCCACTCGTCGTTGGTGTGGTCCGGCTCGATGTAGATGCGCTCCGGATAGTCCTCGAAAACGCCCCTCGTGCCGCCGAGACTGTTGATCCGGCTGTACGGGTGCGGCGTCGAGACGTCGTGCTCCAACCGGACGACCCGGCCCTTGGCCGTCTGGACCAGACTGATCGTCCGGTCGCTGTTGACGTAACTCTCCTTCCAACTGGCGTCGCCCGGCGGCATGTTCTCCTCGCGGTACTGGGCGAGGCCGAGCGCGGGCGTACCGATGCTGGTGATGCTGACGGCGCGGTCGCCGCGGTTGATGTCCAGGTAGTTGGCGACGGGGCCGAAGCCGTGGTTCGGATACAGGTCGCCCCGGAGCCGGGTGTGCCACAGCCGGCGCCAGGGGCCTTCGTAGTAGTCCGGGTCGAACATCAGACCGCGCAGATCGTGGTTGTACGCGCCGGCGCCGTGCAGCAGATCGCCGAACAGGCCCGCGTGCGCCATCCGTAGGACGCGCATCTCGTTCTTGCCGTACGCGCAGTTCTCCAGCTGCATGCAGTGGCGCCGGGTGCGCTCGGAGAGGTCGACCAGCTTCCACAGCTCGTCGAGCCGCATCGCGATCGGACACTCCACGCCGACGTGTTTGCCGGCCAGCATCGCGGTCCTGGCCATCTCGAAGTGGAAGTCCCACGGAGTGGCCACGTAGACGAAGTCGACGTCGCCGCGCGCGCAGAGCTGTTCGTAGTCGTGCTCGTCCTTCGTGTAGACGGCGGGGGCCGGCTGCCCGGCCTTGACGACCTTGGCCGCGGCACTCCGCGCCTTGTCCCGCACCGTGTCGCACAGGGCGACGACCTGGACGCCGGGCACCGCGAGGAACAGATCGATCATGCTGCCGCCGCGGTTGCCGAGGCCGATGATGCCGACGCGGACCGTGGAGCGTCTTTCGAAGGGCACGCCGGCCATGGTGCGGCCCTGGCGCTCGGGGACGGCGGACTCGGTGCTGTCGGAGGCGGCCTGCGCGGTGGTCCGCGTGGTGTGGGTCTGCGCGGTGGTGGCGGCGGCTGTGCCGGTGCCCAGGGCGCCGAGCCCGAGCCCGGCGCCGGCGACGCCCGCCGTCGTCCGGAGAGCGGAACGGCGGCTCACCGAGCCGCCGTTGTCCTCGTCCTGATCCCTGCCGGGGTTCTGCGGTGCTGCGTCGTTCATGAAGCCTCCGTAGGAGCTGACGTGCGCGGCGGATGTGAACCTCGGGAAGGACCTTGGTAGTTGGGACCGGTGATGCGCAAGGGACCTCGTTTGGACTCTTCGATCGGACCCTTGGACTCTTCGGAACGCGCCTCGGGGCGGTGGCCGGAAACCGCTCGGCGGCGACCCTCGGCCGCCCCCTTCAGCAGCGGCGGTCCGGCACGCCGTCGACCGGCCCGCCCACCAGCGCCGACAGCAGCACACCGAGCACATCGCGCTGGTCCGCCGTCAGCGGGGCGAGAATGTCCTCGGCGGCGGACCTGCGCGCGTCGCGCAGCGCCCGCAGCACGCCCCGCCCGGTCTCGGTCAGCTCGATCCGGATCACCCGGCGATTGGTCGGGTCGGGGGCGCGGCGGACGCAGCCGCTCGACTCCAGGCCGTCGACCAGGCTCGTCACGGCGCGGGGCACCACTTCGAGGCGCTCGGCGAGATCCGCCATCCGCGGCGGACTGTCGTAGAAGGCGACCGTGCGCAGCAGACGCGACTGCGCGGGAGTGATCCCGATCGGCTCCAGATAGCGCTTCTGGACGCGGTGGAGCCGGCGGGTCAACCTCAGGAGCTGCTCGGCCAGCAGGCCGTCGGAGTCCGGCGTGCCGGCGTCGGGGGTGCTCATGGCGGAATAATAACAGGACTAAGTACATTGTGAAGCTAGGTAACAGTGAGCTATGATCCTTCAAGCTTTTTCCGTACTCCCTGAATCCCCTCGAAGGAGCCCATGAAGTCCGAACTGTCGACCTGGAAGCCCTCCGCCCAGCCCCCGGATCCGTCGCTGCCCGAGCCGCCGGCCCAGCTGCGCCGTATCTTCCGGCTCTTCCGCCCCTACCGGGGCAGGCTCGCGATCGTCGGCCTGCTCGTCGGTGCCTCGTCCCTGGTGGCCGTGGCCTCGCCCTTCATGCTGCGCGAGATCCTCGACACCGCGATCCCGCAGGGCCGCACCGGGCTGCTCAGCCTGCTCGCCCTCGGCATGATCCTCACCGCCGTCCTCAGCGGCGTCTTCGGCGTCGTCCAGACCCTCATCTCCACGACGGTCGGCCAGCGCGTCATGCACGACCTGCGCACGGCCGTCTACGCGCAGCTGCAGCGCATGCCGCTCGCGTTCTTCACCCGCACCCGCACCGGCGAGGTCCAGTCCCGGATCGCCAACGACATAGGCGGCATGCAGGCGACGGTCACCTCCACCGCCACGTCGCTCGTCTCCAACCTCACCGCCGTCATCGCCACCGTCGTCGCGATGATCGCGCTGGACTGGCGGCTGACCGTCGTCTCGCTTCTCCTGCTGCCGGTGTTCGTGTGGATCAGCCGCCGCGTCGGCCGTGAGCGCAAACGGATCACTCTGCAACGGCAGAAGCAGATGGCCACGATGGCCGCCACGGTCACGGAGTCCCTGTCGGTGAGCGGCATCCTCCTCGGCCGCACGATGGGGCGCGCCGACTCGCTCACCAAGTCGTTCTCCGAGGAGTCCGAGCGACTCGTCGACCTGGAGGTCCGGTCGAACATGGCGGGGCGGTGGCGGATGTCCGTCATCGGCATCGTCATGGCCGCGATGCCCGCCGTCATCTACTGGGCGGCCGGCTTCGTCCTCCAGGGCGGTGGCACGGTCGTCTCCATCGGTACGCTCGTCGCCTTCGTCTCCCTCCAGCAGGGCCTCTTCCGCCCGGCCGTGAGCCTGCTCGCCACCGGCGTGCAGATGCAGACGTCCCTCGCGCTCTTCCAGCGCATCTTCGAATATCTCGACCTGCCCGTCGACATCACCGAACCCGAGAGTCCGGTCGCGCTCGACAAGGTCCGGGGCGAAGTGCGCTTCGACGGCGTCGACTTCAGCTACGACACGAAGGACGGCAACACCCTTCACGGCGTGGACGTGACCGTCCCGGCCGGTGGCAGTCTCGCCGTCGTCGGTCCCACCGGATCGGGCAAGTCGACCCTCAGCTATCTGGTGCCGCGTCTGTACGACGTGACCGGTGGCCGGGTCCTGCTCGACGGGGTCGACGTACGCGACCTGTCCTTCGACACCCTCGCCCGCGCGGTGGGCGTCGTGTCCCAGGAGACGTATCTCTTCCACGCCTCCGTCGCCGACAACCTCCGGTTCGCGAAGCCCGACGCCACGGACGAGGAGATCGAGACGGCGGCCAGGGCGGCGCAGATCCACGACCACATCGCCGCCCTGCCGGACGGGTACGACACGCTGGTCGGCGAACGCGGATACCGGTTCTCCGGCGGCGAGAAACAGCGCCTCGCGATCGCCCGGACCATCCTGCGCGACCCGCCGGTCCTCGTGCTCGACGAGGCGACCAGCGCACTCGACACCCGGACCGAACACGCGGTCCAGCAGGCCATCGACGCCCTCTCCGAGGGGCGTACGACCATCACCATCGCGCACCGGCTCTCCACCGTGCGGGACGCCGACCAGATCGTCGTCCTCGACGCGGGCCGAATAGCCGAGCGCGGCACGCACGACGAGCTGATCGACCGCGACGGCAGGTACGCGGCACTCATCCGCAGGGACGGCGCACCGGCGCCGCTGCCCGTGCGGGACGAGCGCGTGGGCGCCGCCTGACGCACGGCGGTGCCTGACACGCGGCAGCGCCGCCGCTCCCTGGGACGGGAAGCGACGGCGCCGGTTGTGGGGGTGCGTCAGACGAGCCAGCCGACGAAGTGGACAAGGCCGGCGAGCAGGTTCGTGATCACGTTCATGGTGGTGCGTTCTCCTTGTGAAGATGCCTGACTGGGACAGCGCGGTCGCGGTCTGCAGCCCGTCGCCTGCGCACCGTAAGCATCTGCTGTCGCAGGGGAGTTGGGCCCGGAATCCGGTAGCGATCACACGTTCCAGCGAACACCCGCTCCCACGTTCGTGTGTTCGTGTCGCCGGTGCCGCTCGCCTTCGCCCTGTGCGGGGTGCCGGAATCCGTGCTTTGTCCGGGTTAGCGTGCCCGCATGACGAACGAGCCCCCGCGCCTCACCTCCGGACGCAGGCCCCGACTGACCCGCCGTGGCCGACTGGTCCTGATCGTGACGGCGGTGGCGGTCGTCGTCGCGGCGGCGGTGCTCGTGCCGCTGCTGCGTACCGGGGAATCACCCGACGCCGAGAAGAAGAAGACGGTGTCGCTGCTCGTCCCCGAGGGGCGACGGGCCACCCAGGTGTACGCCTCCGTCGACCAGGTCCTCGGCGTCCCGCCCGGCACCACCGCCAAGGCGGCGACCGGAACCCGCCTCGAACTCCCCTCCGCCGCCCGGCGCAACCCGGAGGGATATCTCTTCCCGGCCACCTATCCGGTCGAGGCCGACGCGACTCCGTCCGGTCTGCTCGGCTACATGGTCGACACCGCCCGGCAGCGCTTCGGAGCCGACCGCATCACCGAGGGCGCCCGGCGCAACGGCGTGAGTGTCTATCAGACCGTGACGATCGCCAGCATCGTGCAGGCCGAGGCCGACACGGCCGCCGACATGGGCCGCGTGGCACGCGTCGTGCACAACCGACTGGCCCGCGACATGCCGCTCCAGATGGACTCGACCCTCAACTACGCCCTGAACCGCAGCACGCTGGACACCACGCACTCCGACACGAAGACCGCGAGCCCCTACAACACCTACGAGCTCAAGGGCCTGCCGCCCACACCGATCGGCAATCCGGGGGAGGAGGCGATGAACGCCGCGATCAATCCGACGCGGGGCGACTGGCTGTACTTCGTGACGGTGGCGCCGGGGGACACCCGCTTCACCGCCGACTACGACGAACACCGGGGAAACGTCGAGGAGTTCAACGCGCACAGAAGCGCCGCGACGGACTGAGCACGCGGCACGGACGAAGCCTCGGACGCGGCACAAAGCGCGCGGCACAGAGCCCGAGGCGCGCGGCCTCAGACGAGGACCGGCTCCCGCTCCAGCAGCGCTCGGATCTCGCGTACGGCGGCGCGCCCCGCCCGGTTGGCGCCGATCGTGGAGGCCGAAGGCCCGTACCCGACAAGATGGACGCGCTCGTCCCGTACGGCACGCGTGTCCTCGACCCGGATCCCGCCACCCGGCTCGCGCAGCCGCAGCGGCGCCAGATGGTCGATCGCCGGGCGGAAGCCGGTGGCCCAGAGGATCACATCGGCGTCGACGCGCCGCCCGTCGTCCCAGACCAGACCGGACGGGGTGATCCGGTCGAACATCGGCAGCCGGTCGAGCACACCCCGCTCACGCGCCCGGGTGATCGCCTCGTTCACCGGCAGGCCGGTCACCGACACCACGCTCCGGGGCGGCAGCCCGGCCCGTACCCGCTCGTCCACCAGCGCGACGGCGGCCCGCCCCTGCTCCTCGCCGAACGGCCCCTCCCGGAAGACGGGCGGCCTGCGCGTGACCCATGTCGTCCCGGCGGCCACATCCGCGATCTCCATCAGATGCTGCGTACCCGAGGCCCCGCCACCGACGACGACCACCCGCAGCCCGGCGAACGCGCCCGGCCCGGGATAGCCGGCCGTATGCAACTGGCGGCCCCGAAAAGTCTCCTGACCCGGATAGCGCGGCCAGAACGGCCGGTCCCAGGTGCCCGTGGCATTGATCAGCGCCCGCGCCGACCAGACACCCTCCGAGGTCTCGACCCGCAGCAGCCCACCGTCGCCCTCCCGCACGGCCGCCACATCCACGGGCCGGTGCACGCGCAGGTCGAACCGCTCCTCGTACGCGGTGAAGTACTCCCCGATCACCTCCGACGACGGCCGCGATCCGTCGGCGCCGGTCAGGTGCATGCCGGGCAGCGCGTACATCCCGTGGATCTTCTCGTACGTGAGTGAGGGCCACCGGAACTGCCAGGCGCCACCCGGCCGCGGGGAATGGTCGAGCGTGACGAAGTCCCGGTCGGGCACCAGCCCGGAGCGCCGCAGATGGTAGGCGCTCGACAGCCCGGCCTGCCCCGCGCCGATGACCACGACGTCCATGTCCCTTACCGCCCCGAAGTCGTTCACGTTTCTACCAACAGTCGGGGGCGCCCGGATCATCCCGCACGCGCACGACGCGCACGCGCCCGGGGGACGGCAGGATGGACCCATGCCCGACGCCTTCACCACCAGGATCGTGAACATTGCCACCGGCACCGACGAGACCGTGACGGACCTGACGCACGTGTGCGAACAGTTCCTCCGCGAGAGCGCGGCCGGCCGGGACGGCCTCCTCAACGTCTTCGTCCCGCACGCCACGGCCGGCGTGGCCGTCATCGAGACGGGCGCGGGCAGTGACGACGACCTGCTCGCCGCGCTGCACACCCTCCTCCCGGCGGACAACCGCTGGCAGCACCGCCACGGCTCGCCCGGCCACGGCCGCGACCATGTCCTCCCGGCCCTGGTCCCACCCCACGCGACCCTCCCGGTGATCGCCGGCCGTCTGGAGCTGGGCACCTGGCAGTCGGTCTGCCTGGTCGACACGAACACCGACAACCCCGACCGGAAGGTACGGCTCAGCTTCCTCGGCTGACCCGGCCCGTACGCTGTGCCCCATGCCGGCCCCCCGCCCCCATCGCGTCGCCGTCCTTGTCCTGGAAGGCGCGAAGCCGCTCGATGTCGGCATTCCCGCGCAGGTGTTCTCGACCCGCGAGAGCATGCCGTACGAGGTGCGGGTGTGCGGCGCCGCGCCCGGTCTGGTGGCCGGTGGGGACGGGCTGTCGTACCACGTCGCCCACGGGCTCGACGCGCTCGCGTGGGCCGACCTCGTCTTCATCCCCGGCTACCGGTTCCCGGACCGCGAGGACCCGCGGCAGGTGATCATCGACGCGCTGATCACCGCCCATGAGCGGGGCGCGCGGCTCGCCGCCATCTCCACGGGAGCCTTCGCGCTCGCCGCCACCGGCCTGCTCGACGGCAGGCGCGCCACGACGCACTGGCACTACACGCGGGCGCTCGCGGCGAAGCATCCGCTCGTCCGCGTCGACGAGAACGTGCTGTTCGTGGACGAGGGCAGCGTGCTGACATCGGCCGGGGCCGCCTCCGGCATCGACCTGTGCCTGCATGTACTGCGCGCCGACCTCGGGGTGGCCGCCTCCAACCACGCGGCCCGGCGCCTGGTCGCGGCCCCGTACCGCAGCGGCGGCCAGGCGCAGTACGTGCCGCGCCGGGTGCCCGAGCCGCTCGGCGAGCGGTTCGCCGCGACCCGCGAATGGGCGTTGCGCCGGCTCGGCGAGCCCCTCACGCTCACGGCGCTCGCCCGGCACGCGGCCGTGTCGCCGCGCACGTTCTCCCGGCGCTTCGTCGAGGACACCGGGTACACGCCGATGCAGTGGGTCATGCGCGCCCGCGTCGACGTGGCCCGGGAGTTGCTGGAGCGCTCGGAGCTGAGCATCGAGCAGATCGCCACCGACGTCGGACTCGGCACGGGGACGAACCTGCGGCTGCACTTCCAGGCGACTCTCGGCACCACACCGAGCGCCTACCGGCGAACCTTCGCCCAGGGCGAGTAACCTGCGGCAGCCACCGGTTGGCGTGATCCTTTCGAACCATGGCGTTCACGCCGCCGTCGCCGGCGGACACCACGCGCGAGCCTGGTGGGGACCCGAAAGGACATCACTCATGACTCGCATCGCCATCAACGGATTCGGCCGCATCGGACGCAACGCGCTGCGCGTCCTGCTCGAACGCGACAGCGACCTGGAGGTCGTCGCCGTCAACGACCTCACCGAGCCCGCCGCCCTCGCGCGACTGCTCGCCTTCGACACGACCGCCGGTCGGCTCGGCCGCCCGGTCACCGCCGACAAGGACGCCCTCGTCGTGGACGGGCGCCGTATCGCCGTGCTCGCCGAGCGCGAACCGGCGCGGCTGCCCTGGGCCGAACTCGGCGTCGACATCGTGCTGGAGGCGACCGGCCGCTTCACCTCCGCCGAGGCCGCCCACGCCCACCTCACCGCGGGCGCCAAGAAGGTGCTCGTCAGCGCGCCGTCGGCCGGCGCCGACGCCACGGTCGCGTACGGGGTCAACACCGAGGCGTACGACCCGGCCACGCACACGATCGTCTCGAACGCCTCGTGCACGACCAACGCCCTCGCGCCACTGGCCAAGGTGCTCGACGACCTCGCCGGCATCGAGCACGGTTTCATGACCACGGTGCACGCCTACACCCAGGAGCAGAACCTCCAGGACGCACCCCACCGCGACGCCCGCCGCGCCCGCGCCGCCGCCGTCAACATCGTGCCGACCACCACCGGCGCCGCCAAGGCGATCGGCCTCGTCCTGCCGAACCTCGACGGCAAGCTGTCGGGCGACTCGATCCGCGTACCGGTGCCGGTGGGCTCCATCGTCGAACTCAACACGACCGTCGCCCGCGACGTGTCACGCGACGACGTACTCGCGGCGTACCGCGCCGCGGCCGAAGGGCCGCTCGCCGGGATCCTCGAATACTCGGAGGACGCCCTCGTGTCGTCCGACATCACCGGCAACCCCGCCTCGGCGATCTTCGACTCGGCCCTCACCCGCGTCGACGGCCGCCACATCAAGGTGGTCGCCTGGTACGACAACGAGTGGGGCTTCTCGAACCGGCTGATCGACACGCTCGAACTCCTCGCCGCCCACTGACCGGCCGACGGGGGAAGCAGTCCGAGGGCCTGGTTCCAAGGTCGCCGTCGCGGTAGGCCGATCGCCCGATGCCCGCCCCGTCCATCGGGGCGAGTATGAGCGTCATTCGACCGGACCGAGGCGGGGGCGTTGCAGGTGGAGCACATGGAGCAGGCGGAACAGGTGGACTGGGTCGAGATACCGGCCGGGACACTGCGGCGCGGGACACCTCCCGAAGAGGTGGACGGGGTGGCGCGCCGCTACGCCGACACCGGGGTGCCGGTCGAGTGGTATCTGAAGGAGGCGCCACGCGCAGAGATCCACGTCCCGGCGTTCCGGATCGCCCGCACCCAGGTCACCGTCGGCCGGTGGGCGCCCTTCGCCGCGGCCACCGGCGGGCCGGTCCCCGACGCACCGGCCGACCACCCGGTCACCGGCGTCACCTGGGAGGCGGCCACGGCCTACTGCCGGTGGCTGGGGCACCGGCTCGGCGGCCTCGACGTACGGCTTCCCACGGAGGACGAGTGGGAGCGCGCCGCCCGTGGCGACGACGGCAGGGAGTTCCCGTGGGGGGACGAGTACCGCACCGGTCTGGCCAACATGGTGGACCTCGGCGTCGGTACGACGATGCCGGTCGGCTCGTTCCCCGAAGGGGCCGGCCCCTTCGGGACGCTCGACATGGCGGGCAACGCCGACGAGTGGACCTCCACCCGCTACGCCCCCTACCCGGGCGCCCCGGCGGAGGTGCCGAGCATCGAGGACTGGGCCTTCGACCCGCACATCACCCGGGGCGGCGCGTTCCGCCACGACCGGGATCTGGCCCGGTGCGCCCGTCGACACGGCGCCTACGAGCGGGACTTGGCGGCGATCGGCGTGGGATTCCGGCTGGCGGCACCGGCCGGGTGACCCCAACTCCCTTAGCGGGCAGGCCCGTTCGGGGCGCTCAGCCTTCGGCGCCGTGCTTGTCGAGCAGCGGCGCCGTCGGCAGCCGCGGCACACTCGCGATCAGGCGTGCGGTGTACGGGTGGGACGGCGCGCCCAGGACCGCCCGGGTGTCGCCCTGTTCCACGACCCGGCCGTTCTCCAGCACCGCCGTGTGCTCGCAGAGCGCCGCCACCACCGACAGGTCGTGGGAGACCATGGCGATGGTCAGGCCCCTCGACTCCTTCAGCTCGCCGAGCAGATCGACGATCCGTACGCGCGTGGTGACGTCGAGGGCGCTGACCGGTTCGTCCGCCAGCAGCACGCGCGGGTCGCAGACCGTCGCCCGCGCGAGGGCGATGCGCTGCCGCTGACCGCCGGAGAACTCGTGCGGATAGCGGCCCCCGGCGTCCGCCGGCAGCCCCACGCCCTCCAGCGCCGCCGCGACCCGGTCCTCCGTGTCGGGCCCCGCGAGCCCCAGCGAGCGCAGCGGCTCGGAGACGATCCGGCGCACCCGCTGCCGGGGGTCCAGCGAGGAGTACGGATCCTGGAAGACGCTCTGCACGCTGCGCCGGAACCCGCGCAGCTGCGCCCGGTTCCGTACGTCGAGCGGCTGTCCGTCGAAGAGCACCTCGCCGCTGGTCGGCCGGGTGAGGCCGAGAAGCAGCCGCAGGAGGGTCGTCTTGCCCGCCCCGGACTCGCCCACGAGGGCGACACTGCGGCCGGCGGCGATCTCCAGCGTGACGCCGTGCAATACGGGGGCGGCGCCCCGGTACGCGAAACCCGCGTCCCGTACGGCGAGGACCGGTGAACTCATCGCGTGATCCGTTCCAGTGCGTTCTCGAAGGTACGGGCGCTCTCGACCAGGCTCCGGGTGTACGGCTGCCGGGGCGTGTGCAGGATGTCGGCGGTGCGCCCCGACTCCACCGCCCCGCCGTCCTTGAGGACGACCAGCTCGTCGGTGATCCCGGAGACGACGGCCAGGTCATGGCTCACGAACAGCAGCGCCATGTCCTGTTCCGCGATCAACTCGCCTAGCAGTCCCAGCACTTCGGCCTGGACGGTCACATCGAGCGCGGTCGTCGGCTCGTCCGCGATCAGCAGGGCCGGTTCGGGGGCCAGCGCCATGGCGAGGGCCACCCGCTGGCGCTGGCCGCCGGAGATCTCGTGCGGGAAGGCACGGGCGATCCGGTCCGGGTCCGGCAGTTGGACCCGGTCGAGGGCGGCGGCGACGGCGCGCCGCAGCTCCGCGCCGCGCAAGCCCCGCCGGCGCCGCAGCGGTTCGGCGATCTGCCGGCCGACGCGCATCAGCGGATCGAGCGCGGTCAGGGGTTCCTGGAACACCACACCCACGCCCCGGCCGCGCAGCGGACGCATCCGGGACTCGGCCGCGCCCACCACCTCGGTCCGGTCGAGCCCCGGCGCGTCCAGCACCACACTCCCCGAAGCCGTCAGCCCCGGCGGCAGCAGGCCCATGACGGCGAGGGCGGTCAGCGACTTCCCGGAGCCCGACTCACCGATCAGCCCGAGTCGGCCGCCCTGTTCGACACGGAAGGAGAGATCCGAGACAAGGGCGCGGCCACTGTCGGTGACGATGGTGAGGCCGGTGACGTCCAGCAGGCTCATGAGCTCCTCCGGCGGGTCGGGTCCAGAGTGTCGCGCAGTCCGTCCGCGATCAGATTGACCCCGACGACGAGGGCGACCAGCAGCACCCCCGGCGCGATGGCTCCCCACGGGGCGGTCGACACCGTCGCCTGGGCCTCCTGAAGCATGCGGCCCCACGAGGCGTTCGGCGGCGGGGCGCCCAGCCCGAGGAACGACAGGCTCGCCTCCGCGAGCACCGCGAGACCGAACTGGAGCGCCAGATTGACGACCAGGGTGGGCCAGATGTTCGGCAGCACATGGCCGGTGATCACCCGTGGCCAGGACGTGCCGGACGTCCGCGCGGCGGTGATGTAGTCCTCCGCGAGCACCCGTTTGACCAGGACGCGGGTCAGCCGCGCCACGACGGCCGTCATGGCCAGACCGATCGCGACGATCGCCGAGCCGAGCGACGCCGACTGGGCGGCCACCACCAGCATGGCCAGCAGCAGGGTGGGAAAGGCGATCAGCACATCGAGGAACGCCGAGAAGGTGTCGTCCACCCAGCGGGTGGCGAAGCCGGCCGCCAGCCCGGTGGCCACCCCGAGCACCCCGCCGATCGCCACCGCCCCGGCGCCCGACTCCAGGGCGATGCGCGCGCCGATCATCACCTGGGAGAGCAGATCGCGCCCCAGCTTGTCCGTGCCGAGCAGATGCGACGGACCGGGCGAAGCCAGCCGGTCTCCCGAGGTGTCGTCCAAGGGGTACGGCAGCCAGAAGAACGAGACCAGGGCGAGCGCCGCGATCAGCCCGGCCGGCACACAGCCGGCGATCAGGATGGTGGAGCGGCGGCGGGTGGACGTGCGGCCGGTCTTGGCCGTGAGGACGGCGCCGGTCATGGCTTGCCCCCGCTCAGTGTGGAACGTAGCCGCGGATCGATGAGGCGCTGCGCGAGATCGGCCAGGAACCCGATGATCAGCACCGCGAGCGTGGTCACGAACAACACCCCCTGGATCGTCGGGTAGTCGTGCTGGGCCACGGCCTGCGACAGCATGCTGCCCAGCCCCGGCAGGGCGAAGACGGTCTCGACGACCACCGCGCCCAGCAGGGTGGAGGCGAGTTCGATGCCGAGTACGGCGACGACGGGGACCGCCCCGTTGCGCAGCCCGTGCCGCCGTACCGCCTCGCCGAACGAGGCACCGAGAGCCCGTGCCGTACGGAGGTAGTCGCTCCCCAGGACGTCCAGACTCGCGGACCGTACGTACCGGATGAGGGACGCCGACATCACCACGGCGACGGTGATGACCGGCAGGGCCAGCGACCGCAGCGCCTCCACGGGATCGGCCCAGCCGTCCTGCGGGAAACCGCCCGCCGGCAGCACCCCCAGATGGAGCGAGAACACGGTGATCAGGATCATGCCCACCCAGAACACCGGGACGGCGATGCCGAGTTGGGAGACCCCGTTCAGGATCAGCCCGTACCAGGTGTTCGCCCGGTGGGCGGCCAGGAATCCGACCGGGAGCGCGATGACGAGCGCCAGCCCGAACGCGAGCAGCGTGAGCGGGCCCGTCACCTCGATCCGGGTGGCGATCTCCGGTCCGACCGGCAGGGTGCTGACGAAGGAGTCGCCGAGGTCGAAGGTGGCCAGGCTGTGCAGCCAGGTCACGAACTGCTCGGGCAGCGGCCGGTCGGAACCGATCTCCCGGCGGGCCGCCGCCAGTTGCTCCGGGCTCGCGCCGACCGACGTCAGCGCGTTGGCGGGGTCGCCCGGAAGCAGCCGCAGCAGCAGGAACAGCACCACGCTGGCCAGCAGGAGGGAGGCTGCCAGGAAGGCCAGCCGCCGAATTACGTACAGGGTCATGGGTACGTCAGTTCCGTTCCGCGTCGTTCCGTCCCGCCCGGCCGCTCACGTCGGGTCGTCAGCTCTTCTTGATGTCGTAGGCGTAGAACTGGGAGTTCAGGCCGTTGAGCGGATAGCCGGAGAGCTTCGAGGAGGCGACGACGATCTGCGGGTAGAGGTACAGCCAGTCGCTGGCCGCGTCCTGCGCGATCCGCTGGTTGACCTTCTTCAGCAGCGCCGTCTGCCGCGCCGTCGTGTCCGACTGCTCGGCCTGCTCGACCCACCGGGTGACCTGCTTGTTGTCGTAGCCCCAGTAGAAGTCGGGGTTGCCGTACCAGACGATGTCCCGGTCGTTCACGTGCTCCTGGAGCGTCGCGCTGAAATCGTGGTTCTGGTAGACCTTCGTGTACCACTCGTCCGGCGTGATGACGTTGATCTTGACGTTGATCCCGACCTTCGCGAGCTGCGACTTGATGAACGTCGCGGCGGTCGGGTGCGGGTCGTAGTTCGGGGTGTCGATCGTGAGGTCGAAGCCCTTGGGGTAACCGGCCTCGGCCAGTTGCTTCTTGGCGAGCGCGGGGTCGTACGGATTGACGCCCGTCAGGTCCTCGTACCAGGGGTCGGTCGGCGGGACCATCGAGCCGATGAGCTTGCCGTAGCCGCCCCAGACCGACTCCAGCAGCTTCTTGTTGTCGATCGCCGAGCTGACGGCCTTGCGGACCTTCACGTCGTTGAACGGCTTGACCCGGTCGTTGAAGGCGAGCAGCAGCTTGGTGGTCGAGTTGCCGCTGTTGACCTTGTACGCGGGGTTGTTCTTGAACTGGTCCAGCGCGTCCGGGCTCTGCTCGCTCGTCACCACGTCCACGGCGTTGGTGAGCAGCGCGTTGTTGAGGGCGGTCGCGTCCTTGTAGTAGTGGAAGACGACCTTCTTGTTCTTCGCGGCCTCGCCCCAGTAGCCGGCGTACCGGTCGAGGCTCAGGGCGGAACCGCGGTTCCAGCGGTCCAGCTTGTACGGTCCGGTGCCGTCCTCGGACGTCTTGAGGTTCTTGGCCTCGGCGTCGATGATCCACACGTAGCTGAGGTTGTAGACGAACGAGATGGACTTCGTCTTCAGCGTCACCTCGACGGTGCGCGGGTCCGGGGTGGCGATGCTCTTGACGGCTTCGAGGCTGCTCTTGCGCGCCGACTGCGACGCCTCCCCCGTCACCTTCTCGATGCTGTACTTCACATCGGCGGAGTCGAGCGCCCGGCCCGAGTGGAACTTCACTCCGTCCCGGAGCTTGATCGTGTAGGTGAGGCCGTCCGGCGAGACGGTGTAGCTCTCGGCGAGCAGCTTCTCGACCTTCCCCTGGTCGGTGAGCTTGAAGAGACCCTCGTAGACATTGCCGTTGAGGGCCTCGGTCACGCCCTGGCCGCCGCCACCCGTGTTGTCCAGGTTCTGCGGTTCGTACAGCGAGCCGATGCCGACCGTGGCGTCCGCGTCGAAGGAGCCCGACGACCCGCTCTTCTGGTTCGACGTGCCGCCGCCGCAGGCCGTGAGGGCGACGGAAAGCGCGACCACCAGGACGCCGCCGGCGAGGGGAGTGGCTGTTCTTTTCACTTCGATACTCCTGAGGGGTGGCCGTCGACCGAGTGGCCGTCGACGAAGACGGGCAGCTTCTCGCCCGCGAGGACGGGCAGGTGGAGCCGGTTCTGCGGCGGGGGCAGCGGGCAGTTGTACTGGGCTGAGAAGCCGCACGGCGGGACGAAGGCGCGGTTGAAGTCGAGAGTGACGGCCGTACTGCCCGGGTCGCGCTCCACGAAGAGGAAGCGGCCGGAGCCGTACGTATCGACACCGTTCGTCGGGTCGCCGAAGACGAGGAGCAGCGTCCCGTCGTCGTCGAACGCCGCGAGGGTGTAGTCGACACCGTCGAGCGTGAGGGTGATGTCGCCGGGCACGATCAGCCCCCGGCTGCCGCCGTTGTCACGGATGTACTCGAACGGGATCCGGCGGTCGCCGGCGACGGGGGTGAAGGTCGCCCGGAGCACCCACTCCGGGTCGTGGTCGAACGTCTCGATGCCCGAGAAGCGCCGGACGGCCGGGGACTCGGCGTCCCAGAACCGGAGGCCGAACTCCGGCTCACCGGTGAGGATGTCGGCCCGCTCCAGCGACGTGACGCGCACGCCCGGGGGAGCGGTCCGCTGCTCGGCCTCGACGTCCGGGGCCGAGGCCGTACCGGAAGGCAGCCATCTGGTCTCGACCAGTGCCAGGTTTCCGGTGGGCGCCGTCACGGAGGCGGTCCGCCGCGCGCGCCAGGCTTCCCAGGCGGCCACTGCGGTGTCGGTGCTCCGCGCCGAGGCGGCGCCGGGCGACGGGAGGGACATGCTGACTCGATTCGGCAAGGTGAGATGTGTGCTTCGACACACGCGTCTCGCATGGTGGTACGGGGGAGAGAAAAGCCCCTTGCCCGTGGCCCGGCTACGGGCGGACAAGGGTGGCCGGCACGTCCACGGTGGAGGAAATGGTTCCGGCTGCACAAGACGGCCCTCGGGGCCGGATACGGCGGAGGGGCCCGCAGAAACCGCTCAGACGGCGGAGGGGCTACAGAGCGCGCTCGCGACGCGGAGCAGATCCACGTGCGCGCGGACGACGAGGTGCAGAGAGCGGAACACGGCGCAAGATTCGCACACGCTTTCCCAGGGGTCAAACAAACTAAATCGGACGGTTCATCAGATCTCGGATGCGCCCGTCGGCCGGCCAGGTCCTACGCGCAGCCGGGCGAGGAGGGCGCCGCGCCGACCCTGATCGTGACCGGCACACCCGACACGGGCCCGAGCCGGCTGCTCGTCGTCGGTGTGACGGTGGTGCTGCCCGGTGTCCTCGCCGTGACCCGGCCGTTCCGGTCGACGGCGGCGACCGCCGGATCGCTGCTGGTCCAGCGTGTCGCGCCCAGCAGCGGCAGGATGTTGTCGGCGCCCTTGGCCACCTCGTCGCCGGTGACCTGGGCCTCGTCGGTGGCGGTCAGGTCGGCGCGCAGATTCAGACCGTTGTCGAAGCGGTTGTCCTGGATCAGGGCGTCGGACGAACCCCGGTAGGCGAACAGCGCGGTGGTGTACGGCGAGGCTTTCGCGACGGCCCGCACCTCGGTGGTGGCGCCCGGGGCGGGGCAGGGGTTCGCCGTCTCGGCGGCGAACGCGGTGTGGCGGTCCAGACGGGAGACCTGGTTGCGTTCGAACGAGATGCCGCTGACGCTCTTCGCGTCGAGCAGCCGTACGTCTGCGGTCCGGAAGTCGTTGTCCTGGACCCGGATGCCGTGGTGCACGGGCCGCGCCGGGTCGACGACCTGGTTCGTGGGCTCCACGAGAATCACCGGGGAGGCCGGCCGCAGGAAGGTGTTGCGGCTGATCAGGACATCCTTGACCGGCCCCGACTCGTACCACTGGTAGGCGTCGGAGGAGATGAAGACACTGGCCATCGTCATGCCGTCGAAGACGTTGTCCTCGATGACCACGGGCTTGCGTGTGGTGACGAGGATGCCGCGGGTGGGGATGTGGCGGAAGGTGTTGCCGGTGACGGTCACGGCCGGCGTGTAGGTGGTGTTCTCCACCACGAAGTTCCCCGCGGTGACGGAGTCGGGGATCGCCCGGTCGAAGGCGACCGTCATGGTGGTCAGCGGCTTGTCGTGGTCCCGGCCGGAGGGGCCGTCGACGGACACGACCCTGGCGGCCGGGCCGGGCACCGGCGCCATGGTCTCCTTGTCCACGATCTCCACCTCGTCACCGGGGTAGAACTGCGGGAAGCCGGCCGTCTCGGGGTGCTTGTACGCGAGGGTGAGCACCTTCCGGTCGGCGGGCCTGCCGGTGACCTCCAGATAGGTGCCGTGGATGTTGATCGCGTCGTCGTGCGCGCCGTCGAAGACGTTGTCGGTGACCTTCACCTCGCCCTTGACGCCGGACATCTGGATGAAGTCGGCGAACGCCGCCGTACTGCGCCCGGAGGCGGGATCGGTGCGGAACGTGTTGCCCTCGACGGTGATGTTCTCGCTGAACTGGCCGACGAGGCCGAAGCCGTGCAGATAGCGGGCTTCGAGTCCGCGGACCGTGACGTCCCGCGATTCCCAGAACAGTACGGAGGGGGTGTCCCGGGTGGTCTCGCGCATCTGGTAGACGAGGCCGCGGTCGGTGGGGGCGGTCGCGGTGGTGTACTCGACGCGCAGCCTGTTGCCGCCGAGGTCCTTCATCGACGCCACGTCGGAGAACAGGGGGTTGTCGCCGCGCCAACTGCGTCGCGCCGCCGGGTCGTGGAGCTGGGTGTACTTCATGCCGTTGACGCCGGACCAGTACGGCTCCCCGGTGGCCGGGCTCGTCTCGCCGAGCCAGGTCACCTCGTTGTGCGCGACCGAGAAGCCGTTGCCCCGGGGGACGGTGAGCACGCGGTACGCCCGGCCGTCGGACACCCCGGACTCGCTGACGGTGGCGTCCACGACCTTCGGGGCGCTCACGTCGTAACTGAAGTTCTTGACGACGACGTCGCGCGAGCGGATCACCGCGAAGGTGGTCATCAGCCCGTGGAACTGCAGATGCGAGCCACCGCCGTCGATGGTGACGTCGCGCATGTCCTCGACCAGGATGCCGATCCGCTTGTCCCGGTAAGTCTGGTCGGCGCCAACGGTGTTGGAGACGTACAGCTCGCGGCTCTCGGCCCGCTCGGGGTAGAGCTGATAGGTGCCGCGCGGGAACAGGACACGGACCGGGCCCTTGGCCTTCTTGGCCTGCCTCATCGCCTTCGCCACCGCGTTGGCGCTGTCCCGTTTGCCCGTCCGGTCGGCGCCGAAAGCCGTGACATCGACGACCGTCTCGGCGCGGGACGTCTTGGCGGCGGATGTCTCGGCGGCGGATGTCTCGGCGGTCTCGGCCGCGAACACCGCCGGTGCCGGTGCCGTCAGTGACAGGACCACGGTCAGGGTCACGGCCAGGGTCGGCAGGAGTTTCCGCAACGGCGGGCGGGCGCTGGGCAGCTGCACGAGAGACTCCGTGGGGGGAGAGATCATGGACCAACACAGTCGAACGGAAGCGAACGAATTCCAACAGTGGCGCCGCCTCATGGAAACGTCGGACCTATGTCCCTGTCAATACGTCGGTCGTGCGACTCGGCACCGCCGAGGCATACTCGGGTCCCTGTCGACACGCCGGTGTCGTCGGATGCGCGGAGGTGAGCGATGGCGCCGTCGGGGACCGAATCCCGCAGGGTGACGATCCACGATGTCGCCCGGTCCGCCGGGGTGTCCCGGCAGACCGTGTCACGGGCCCTGAACGACAAGGGCGAGATCCACGGCTCCACCAAACAGCGGGTGCTCGACGCCGCCCTGGCGCTGGGATACCGGCCGAGCCGGTTCGCCAGGGGCCTGGTCAGACAGGACACCATCAGCGTCGGGCTGGTCATCCCCGACCTGCTCAACCCGTTCTTCACCGAGGTCGCCGCCGCCGCGCTGGAAGCCGCGCGGGCCCGTGGCTGGCACGTCCTCGTGTACGACACCGCCGACAGCGCCGAGGAGGAACGCGGCACCCTCCAGGTCATCGCCTCCCAGGTGGACGCCGTCGTCGGCTACTTCAGCCGGCCCGAGGACGAGATCGAGAAGCTGACCCGAGGTGTCCCGGTCGTCCTCATCGACCGTGAGCGGCGCACCGACCGGTTCAGCTCGATCCGGATCGACGGCGCGGACGGCGTCAAGGCGGCGATCACGCATCTCGTCGGGACCGGCCACCGCCGCATCGGCATGCTCGACCACGCGGGCCGGGCCGAACCGAGCGTCCGGCACGCCTGGTTCGCGGCCGCGACACTGGCCTGCGGCCTCGACACGGGGCCGGTACGCCGCGCGGACCAGAGCGTCGAGGGCGGCGAGAGCGCGCTGGAGGCGCTCCTCGCCGAACACCCCGATGTGACCGCCGTGTTCACCTTCAACGACATCATCGCCATCGGCGCGCTGCGCGCCGCGCGCCGTCTCGGCCGGCAGGTCCCCCGGGATCTCGCCGTGATCGGCTTCGACGGCCTGCGGCTCGGCGCACTCGTCGAACCACCGCTCTCGACCGTGGCACTGGACACCCGCGGGCTCGGCGCGCTCGCTGTCGAACAGGCCGCCCGGCTGCTGACGGGCAGCGATCCGCTCGCCCCCGACGAACTGGTCGTTCGCGCGGAACTGAGCCTGCGCGAGTCCGGCTGACGGTGCCGGAGCGGTGCCGCGAGGTGCTGTGAGGGGTGCTGTGAACGCGCCGGAGGTGCGCCGTACGCGACACCTCTTGACACATCGGCGTGGTCCGCCAGAGACTTCCCGGCAATTCGTGAACGTTCACGGGAACGTTCACGGGCCTTGGAAGGGTCCTCAATGACGCTGACTCGACGAAGGCTCCTGGCAGGCGCGACCGCTCTCGGCGCCGCCGCGTTCGGAGCCGGCGGATGTTCAAGCCCGATGACCGCGAACCCCGGTCACCTCACCTTCTGGTACACGTACAACGGCTTCTCCGAGAACGTGCTCAAGGCCGCCCGTAAGCGCTTCGCGGCCGACAAGTTCGTCCCCTCGCAGGTGAGCGGCGACCTCACACAGCGGCTGCTCGCCGCACTCGCCGGTGGTGCCTATCTGCCCGACATCACCATGATCGGCGACAACATCTCGCGGTACTTCGGCGACAGCGACCACTTCGTGGACATGAACGACCTCGGGGCGCGCGAGCTGGGAGACGGCTACCTGCCGTGGAAGTGGCAGGCGGGCGCCACCCCCGAGGGCTTCCAACTGGGCTTTCCCATCGACATCGGCCCCGCCGCCCTCTACTACCGGCACGACGTCTTCGAGAAGGCGGACCTGCCCAGCGAACCGGACGACGTCGCGGCGGCCGTACCCACCTGGGAGAAGTACTTCACCTTCGGCGACCGGATCCGGAAGAAACTCCCCGGCCGCTATCTGATCACCGACACCAAGACGGTCTTCACCTACTCCATGGCCCAGGAGAGGCAGAAGTACTTCACCCCGGACAACACCTACCTCGACGACCAGTCCCACGTCCGGCTGGCGTGGGACCGTTCGGTCGAGGCGTTCCGGCGCCGGCTCACCGCCGGATTCGGCGGTTCGCAGACCGCCAGCGGCCAGTCCGTCGACCGGCACGCCGCCTGGAACACCGGGCAGGAGGTCAGCCTCGTCAACGCCTCCTGGATCACCGGCGAGATCAAGCAGTCGGCCCCCGGCACCGCCGGTAAATGGCGGGTGTGCGCACCGCCCGGCGGACCCGGCAACCAGGGCGGTTCCTTCCTCGCCATCACCGCGGCCTGCCCCGACCCGCAGGCGGCGTTCGACATCATCAGCTGGCTGCAGAGCCCGGCGAACCAGGCATCCAACTACCTGGACATCGGCCTCTTCCCGTCCAGCCCCGCCGCGACCGCGGACGGGCGGATCACCGCCCCGGACAAGTTCTTCGGCGGCCAGTCCGCCGTCAAGGTCTTCGCCGACATCGCCGACCAGGTGCGCTACGCCTACTTCAGCCCCTGGGACATCACCATCAGCGACACCTACACCGACGAACTCACGAACGTCGAACTCGGCGGCAAGGACCCGGAGCGCGCCTGGAAGGACGCCCGGAACCGGATCGAACGACTGCTGCGCCGACAGGGGGTGCTCTCATGACCGCGACGTCCTCCGGCCCGACGTCCTCCGGCCCGACGTCCTCCGGCCCGACGTCCTCCGGCCCGACGTCCTCCGGCCCGACGGCCGGCCCGACCTCCTCCGGTCCGACGGCGGACCTCGACACCCCCGCGACCAACCGGCGTTCACCGGCCGAGGACGCCGCCCGGCGCCGCAGGCGTTGGCGCCATCTGCCGCAGTACGTCGCGGTGTCCCCGTTCTTCCTCCTCTTCGCCGTCTTCGGCCTCTACCCGGTGTTCTACTCGCTCTACCTGTCGCTCCAGCGCTGGGACGGCGTCGGCCCGATGAAGTTCGTCGGCCTGGAGAACTTCCGCTATCTGCTCACCGACAGCCAGTTCTGGGACTCGATAGCCAACACCCTGATCATCTGGGTCATGTCGACGATCCCGATGACTGTCCTCGCCCTGCTCATCGCCCTCGGCCTGAACTCCTCGATCCGCTTCAAGGGCGTCCTGCGCATCGCGTACTTCATGCCCAACGTCACGTCGATCGTGGCCATGTCGCTGGTCTTCGGCTCCATCTTCAGCGGCGAGTTCGGCATCCTCAACTGGATCCTCGACCTGTTCGGCTTCGGCCATGTCCCCTGGCTGACCGACCCCTGGGGGATCCGGTGCGCCATCGCCATCATGATCATCTGGCGGTGGACGGGCTACAACGCCATCATCTTCCTCGCCGGACTCCAAGCCCTGCCCACCGACGTCTACGAGGCGGCGCGCGTCGACGGCGCGAGCCCCGTACAGACGTTCTTCAGGATCACACTGCCCCTGCTGCGGCCGGTGCTGCTGTTCTCCCTGGTGATGTCCGCCATCGGCGGCCTGCAGATCTTCACCGAGTCGCAGGTGCTGCTCGGCGACCGCGGCGGCCCCGGCGGAGCGGGCCTCACGATGGTCCTCTACTTCTACGGAACGGCCTTCGCGGACAACGACTTCGGCTACGGAGCCGCCATCGCCTGGGGCATCTTCGTCGTCGTCGTGCTCTTCTCCATCCTCAACTGGCGCCTCGTGCAACGCCCCGAGCGCGGCCAGGTCACGATCAAGGAGGACGCCCGATGAGCACCCGCGGACGTGTCCTGACGTACGCCGCGCTCGTCGTCGGCGCCGCGATCACCCTCTTCCCCTACTACTGGCTCGCCGTGATGGCGTCCAACACCACCCCCGACATCTACTCCACCCCGCCCAGACTCGTCTTCGGCGACCAGCTGTTCCACAACATCGGCGAGGTCTTCTCCCGGATCGATTTCTTCGGCTCCCTGCTCAACACCCTGATCGTCGCCATCGTGACGACCGTCGCCGTGCTGTTCTTCGACTCACTCGCGGCCTTCACCTTCGCCAAGTACACCTTCCCCGGCAGCAAGATCCTCTTCGGGATCCTGCTGGCCACCTTCGTCGTGCCCACCCAGCTCGCCGCCATCCCGCAGTTCTCACTGATGGCCGACCTCGGCTGGGTGGGAAGTCTGAAGGCCCTGATCGTGCCCGCCGCGGCCAACGCCTTCGGCATCTTCTGGATGCGCCAGTACGCCGCGGGCGCCCTGCCGGACGAACTGCTGGACGCCGCCCGGATCGACGGCTGCGGCTTCTTCCGCACGTACCTGCACGTCGGACTGCCGGTGCTGCGCCCGGCACTCGCGTTCCTCGGCATCTTCACGTTCGTCAATGTGTGGAACGACTTCCTGTGGCCGCTGGTCGTTCTCATCGACTCCCGCCACATCACACTCCAGCTCGCGCTGGCTCAGCTCAACGGCCTCTACGTCACCGACTACAGCGTGGTCATGGCGGGCACGCTGGTGGCCATCGTCCCGCTGATCATCATCTTCCTGTTCGGCGCCCGGCACTTCATCCGCAACATCGCCGCCGGCGCCCTCAAGGGCTGAAGGGAATCCATTGCCCTCCTCGTACGTCGAAGATCCGGCCCCCGGTCACGGCTCGTCGGCACCCCGGTCCGCCTTCCGCTCCGACGCGCCCGCGCTCAGTCTGGGCGGCAGTTGGCGGTTCCTGCTCTCACCGGCGGTCGATGCGGCGCCGGACGGGATCGAACGGGACGACTTCGACGACGGGGACTGGGCCGACCTCGCCGTCCCCGGCCACTGGCAGTTGGGCGGCCACGGCAGTCCCGCCTACACCAACGTCCGCTACCCCTTCCCGGTCGACCCGCCCCATGTGCCGTCCGACAACCCGACGGGCGACCACCGGCTGGCCTTCGACCTGCCCGACGACTGGCCCGACGAGCCTGCCGTGCTGCGCTTCGACGGCATCGACTCCTGCGGACGCGTCTGGCTCAACGGCGTCGAGCTGGGCGTGACCAAGGGCAGCAGGCTGCCGGCGGAGTTCGACGTGGGGCCGCTGCTGCGACCGCGCGGCAATCTGCTCGCCGTCCGCGTCCACCAGTGGTCGGCCGGCAGCTATCTGGAGGACCAGGACATGTGGTGGCTGTCCGGCATCTTCCGCGACGTCACCCTGCTCGTCCGACCGGCGGGCGGGGTACAGGACTTCACGGTCGACGCCGGCTACGAGCATCTCACCGGACGGGGCACGCTGCGTCTCGACGCGGAGAGTCCCGACGCCGGTGGTCCCGATGCCGGTGGTCCCGACGCGGACGGTTCTCACGCCGACAGCGTCGTACGTATCACCGTCCCCGAGCTGGGGATCGTCGGCCTGCCCGCCGGCCGGCCGGTCGAGGTGGCGGATGTACAGCCGTGGAGCGCGGAGGAACCCCGGCTGTACGAGGGCGAGGTGCACACCGCCACCGAGCGCGTGCCCGTACGGATCGGCTTCCGCACCGTCACCGTCGAGGACGGCCAACTCAAGGTCAACGGCCGCCGTATCGTCTTCCACGGCGTCAACCGCCATGAATTCCACCCGGAGTCGGGCCGCGCCGTGCCCCGCGAGTTCGCCGTCGCCGACATCGAACTCATGAAGCGGCACAACGTCAACGCCGTCCGCACCAGCCACTATCCGCCCGACTCCGCGTTCTTGGACCTCTGTGACACCTACGGCCTCTGGGTCATCGACGAGAGCGACCTGGAGACGCACGGCTTCTCCGAACTCGGCTGGCAGGGCAACCCCAGCGACGACCCCCGTTGGGCGGACGCGTATCTGGACCGGATGCGCCGCATGGTCGAGCGGGACAAGAACCACCCCTCGGTCGTCCTGTGGTCGCTCGGCAACGAGGCCGGCACCGGCCGCAACCTGGCCGCCGCCGCCGAGTGGACCCACCGGCGCGACCCCACCCGGCCCCTGCACTACGAGGGCGACACCGACTGCTCGTACACCGACGTCCACAGCCGGATGTACGCGGACCACGACGAGGTGGACCGCATCGGACAGGGCATCGAAGGACCCGAGCGGGTCCGTCAACGGCCCTTCATCCTCTGCGAGTTCGGCCACGCGATGGGCAACGGGCCGGGCGGCCTGCTGGAGTACCGCGACCTGTTCGAACGCCACCCGCGCTGCCAGGGCGGCTTCGTGTGGGAGTGGATCGACCACGGCATCGCCCGGCGGGACGCGGCGGGGGATGCCTACTTCGCGTACGGAGGCGACTTCGGCGAGCCCCTGCACGACGGCAACTTCGTCATCGACGGCCTGGTGCACCCCGACCGGGCGCCGTCCCCCGCCCTCGCGGAGTTCGCGAAGGTCTTCGAACCGGTGCGGATCACGGCGGCCCCGGACGGCGCACTGCGCGTCACCAACCACTACGACGTCCTGTCGTCGGCGCATCTCGCCTTCTCCTGGGTACTTGAAGAGGAGGGCATCGAGATAGCGGGCGGCGTACTCACCGTCCCGCCGCTCGCCGCGGGCGCCGGCACCGAACTGCCCCTGCCCGAACTGTCCGGGTTCCCGGCCACCGGCGCGGAGAGCTGGCTCACCGTACGGGCCGCGCTCGCCGCCGACACCCCATGGGCGCGGGCGGGGCACGTCGTCGCCTGGGGGCAGCTACCCGTCACACCGAAGCCCGCGACCACCGCCCCCGCCGCCGGGGCCGCCCCGGCCGTGACGGGGACACAACTCCGCCTGGGACCAGGCGTGTTCCACCCCGGCACCGGACAACTGACCGCGCTCGGCGGGCTGCCCGTCGAAGGACCCCGGCTCGACCTGTGGCGTGCCCCCACCGACAACGACCGCGGCTCCGACGACCCCGACGAGACGCGCTGGCGGGCCGCCGGGCTGCACCGGTTGCAGCACCGCCTCATCGGCACCGAACTCCTCGGCGACACCCTCGTCGTACGTACGCGGGTCGCCCCGCCCGGTCTCGGCTTCGGGATGCGGGCCGACTACCACTGGAGCGCCGACCAACAGCGTCTGCGACTGCGCCTGGAGGTCGAGCCGGAAGGCACCTGGCCGTGCACCCTGCCCAGGCTCGGCGTCCGCATGGCCGTACCGGCCGCCCTCGGCGAAGCCGAGTGGTTCGGACGCGGACCGGGCGAGGCGTACGCCGACAGCCGGCAGGCCGCCCGGATCGGCCGCTTCACCAGCACCGTCGACGCCCTCCAGACGCCGTACGTCTTCCCCCAGGAGAACGGCAACCGCATCGACCTGCGATGGCTGCGGCTGACCTCCGCCGACGGGGCGGGCCTGCGCGTCGACGGCGAACCGGCCTTCGCCTTCACCGCGCGCCGCTGGACGTCCGAGCACCTCGACGCCGCGACCCACACCACCGACCTCGAACCGGGGAGGACGATCGTGCTCAATCTCGACCTCGCCCAGAACGGCCTCGGATCGGCGTCCTGCGGCCCCGGCGTCCTGCCGCGGCACCGCCTCCACCCGGACAGGGCCTCCCTCACCCTCACCTTCACTTCCCCGGACGCAGAGGAGACACCGTCCCGATGACCGACCGCGCCCCCGAGGTCCTGCTCGTCCCGCACACCCACTGGGACCGCGAATGGTACGAGCCCTTCCAGCGCTTCCGGCTGCGTCTGGTCGACCTGCTCGACGAAGTCCTCGACCGGGCCGAGGCGGACGACCGCTTCCGCTTCACCCTCGACGGTCAGATGGCGGCCGTGGACGACTATCTGGAGGTACGCCCGGAACACCGCGACCGGGTGATCCGACTGGTCCGCCGCGGCCAACTGGCCGTCGGGCCCTGGCAGATCCTCCTCGACGAGTTCCTGTGCTCCGGCGAGAACATCATCCGCAACCTGGAACTCGGCCACCGCCGCGCCACCGACCTGGGCAGCCCCATGCCTGTCGGCTACCTCCCCGACATGTTCGGCCACTGCGCGCAGATGCCGCAGATCCTCACCGCCGCCGGTCTCGACCACGCCTGCGTCTGGCGCGGCGTCCCCGCGGGCGTACCCGGACACGCCTTCCGCTGGCAGGCCCCCGACGGCAGCTCGATACGGACCGAGTACCTCGCCGGCGGCTACGGCAACGCCGCCTACGTCTTCTCCGACCCCGGACACTTCGCCGAGCGCATGGCCGACCTCGGCCGGCGGCTGAGGCCCGACTTCGGCACCGACCCGGTCCTCGCGATGTACGGCACCGACCACTCGGCCCCGGTCGGCTCCCTGGTCGAGCTGGTCGCCGACCTGGACCCGGCGGACGTCGACGTAACGATCACCACCCTCGCCGACTACATCGCCGCACGCGACCCCCACGACCGGTCGCTGCCCGTCGTCGAAGGCGAACTGCGCAGCCACGCCAACGCCAACATCCTGCCCGGAGTGCTCTCGGTACGCCCCCATCTCAAGCAGGCACTGGCCCGCGCGGAACGGCTCGTCGAACGCTACGCCGAGCCCCTCGCCGCGCTCTGGTCGGCCGAGTGGCCCGCGAAGTTCCTCGACCTGGCGTGGTGGCGGCTGATCGACGCCTCCGGCCACGACTCGGTCACCGGCTGCGGTGTGGACGAGACGGCCACCCAGGTGTTCGCCCGGATCAGCGAGGCCGAACACCTCGGTCAGGCGGTACGCGACAGGGCCGCCGGCGGCCTCGCGCCGAGGGTGTCCCACGACGCCGTACTCGTACTCAATCCCACCCCGGCCGCCCGCGCGGACCTCGTCACCGTCGACCTCGAAGTCCCCGACGAGTGGCAGGACCTCGCCGTCGAACTGCCCGACGGCAGCAGGCTGCCCGCCCAGACCGAGGCGCGCGCCGAACAACTCCTGCTCTCCGAGGCCCTGCCCGGTGCGGACCTGCCCACGTTCCTGCCGCGTATCCACGGGCGCGAGCTGTTCGGCAGCGAGATCACCCACTGGCACTGCGACAACGAGCGGCGCGTACTGGAATTCGGTGTGGCCCGGCACGGCGGCGACACACCGTTCGACGTCGAGGCCGTCCGCGCCGCGGTCACCGGCGCGAGCGGGGACTGGACGGTCAGGATCACCCGGGCCGCGCACCGTACGGTCACGTGCCTGGCCCAGGTACCGGCGCTCGGCTGGACGTCGCTGCGGCCGGTGCGCGGCGGGCAGCCCCTTCAAGAGCCTGGCGCACAGCCCGTACGGGCCGAGGGCCGCACCCTCTCCAACGGCCTGGTCACCGTCACCGCGCTGGACGACGGCACGCTCCGGATCACGGCCGCCGACGGGACCGTACTCGACGGCGTCGGCCGCATCGTGGACGGAGGCGACCGGGGCGACAGCTACAACTACGCCCCGCCCGGCACCGACACACTCGTCACGACCCCCCGCACTCTGCGCGTCGGCGCCGCGGCCGGCGGTCCGCTGCGCGCCTCGCTCACGGTGGAGCGGGAGTACGACTGGCCGGAGGCCGTGGACCGGACGGCCGACCGGCGGACGCCGACGACCCGGCCCGGCGGCGTACGCCTGGACGTCGAACTACGGGTGGGGGAACCCTTCGTCCGGCTGGACCTCACCCTGGACAACGCCTCACTCGACCACCGCGTACGCCTCCACGTGCCGCTCGCCCGCCCGGCCGAAACCTCCCACGCCGAGGGGCAGTTCGCCGTGGTCGAACGGGGACGCACCGCGGAGGGCGGCTTCAGCGAGCGCCCCGTCCCGACCTTCCCCGCACACGGCTTCGTCGACGCGGGCGGTGCGGGACTGCTGCTGACCCAGGCCGCTGAGTACGAACTGCTCGACCAGGAACTCGCGTTGACCGTCCTGCGCACCACCGGCTGGCTCAGCCGCAACATCCACCCGTACCGGGCGGAACCGGCCGGCCCCCAACTCCCCATCCCGGCAGCCCAGATGGTCGGAACGAGCACCGTCTCGTTCGCGATGCTGCCCCATGCCGGCGACTGGCACGAGGCGGGGCTCATCGAGGCGGCCGAACGCTACCGCCACCCGCTCCACGCCACACCCGGCACCGGACCACGCCAAGCCCCACCCACCTCCCACCACGGTCTGTCGGTCGAGGGCGCGGTCATGACCAGCCTCCGCCGGCGCGACGGTGACCTGGAGCTGCGGCTGGTGGCCGCGTCCCCCGGGCCGACCACGGCGGTCGTACGCGGCCCCTTCACCGGCGCTCACCGCGTCGGCCTGCTGGGCGCCGACGACAGCCGGGCCGAAGCGCCCGCCGTCGGGGCCGGAGCGGTCCGGATCCCGCTGCGGTCCTGGGAGATCGCGACGGTGCGTCTGACCGGTACCGATGAGTTCCGGACACCGCGGGAGTCCACCGATACGTGAACACATGGAGTACCGAACCGGGACGGACGCGATGACCACCCAGCAGCCCCAGAGCGAC
Organism: Streptomyces sp. NPDC057307; assembly: GCF_042667665.1. Classification (NCBI taxonomy): domain Bacteria; kingdom Bacillati; phylum Actinomycetota; class Actinomycetes; order Kitasatosporales; family Streptomycetaceae; genus Streptomyces; species Streptomyces sp. NPDC057307. The sequence goes on from NZ_JBHUZM010000008.1 coordinate 28,720, forward strand.
GCACCCACCGCCGGCACACCGCCACAGGGTGCCTACGCGCAGGTCAACGGCCTGGACATGTACTACGAGACCTACGGCGCCGGTCACCCGCTGGTGCTGCTGCACGGCGGCGTGCTCACCATCGGCCTGACGTTCGGGGCGATGATCCCCACGCTGGCCGCGACGCGTCGGGTGATCGCCGTCGAGTTGCAGGGGCACGGCCACACCGCCGACACCGACCGTGAGATGTCCGTCCCGGCGTTCGCCGAGGACGTCGTGGCGCTGCTCGACGTCCTCGGTGTCGAACGGGCCGACCTGTTCGGGTTCAGCCTGGGCGGCCTCACGGCACTGGAGATGGCGGTTCACCACCCGGAGCGGGTGGACCGTGTCGTCCTCGCGGCCACCCACTTCCGGCGGGACGGCTACCTGCCGGAGATCCGCGATCCGGCGCTTCAGGCGGGGTCGAAGCGGCTGCCGACACCGGCCGACTTCCAGGAGATGGCCGACGCCTACGCCGCCGTCGCCCCCCACCCGGAGCACTTCCACGACTTCCTGGCGAAGACCTCGGCCGCCGCGGACTTCGAAGGGTGGTCGGAGGACGATCTGCGGGGCCTCGCCGCGCCGGCCCTGCTGGTCTGCGGCGACACCGACTTCGTCCGTATCGAGCACGCCGCGCGGATGCACGACCTCATTCCCGACGCGCGGCTCGCGATCCTCCCCGACTGCACGCACATGGACGTGATGCGCCGGACGGAACTCGTCCTGCCGATGGCCGAGTCCTTCCTCGCCCGTCGGGAGTCCTGAACGGACACGGCTCACACCGTCCGAGTCACCCGGTCCGGCTCACACCACTCGGACGACGTGCTTTCCCCGGACGCCGCCGGCCTCCAGCGCCCGGTGCGCGGCGGCGACGTCGGCGAGGGGATGGACGGTGTCGACCACGGGCCGGATGTCGCCGCTCTCCGCGTACCGGGTCAGTTCGGCGAACAGCGCGTGCCGGGGATTGCCGCTGAAGAAACGCACCCGCCGGGAGCCATGGACGGTGGAGCGGAGGATGTACGAAAGGCTCGCGGCCCGGTTCTCGACATCGAAGGTGATGGCCACCATCCGCCCGCCCGGCGCCAACAGGCGCCGGAAGGCGCGGTGTTGTGTACCGGCGGCGTCCATGATGACGTCGAACGTGCCCAGTGCGGACGGGTCGGTCGTCCGGTGGTCGAAGACGTCGTCCGCGCCCAGGCCCAGGACGAAGTCGCGGCTCCCCGCGCCCGCGAGAGCGGTGACATGAGCGCCGAACAGCTTGCCGATCTGGACGGCGACGCTGCCGACCCCGCCACTGGCGCCGCGCACCAGGAGGCGTTCGCCGGGCCTGAGGCGGGCCTTGTCACGCAGGGCGGTGATCGAGGTCGTTCCGCCCGCCAGCAGGGAGACGGCCTCCACCGGGGTGAGATTGCCGGGCGCGAGGGCCAGTTGCCGGGGCCGGACGGTCACGTACTCCGCGGCGCTGCCGAACGTCGCCCGCCCCAGCAGTCCCCACACCTTCTGCCCTGCCCGCGGCCCGGTCACCGAGGCCCCGACCTCGGCGATCTCGCCCGCGAAGTCCAGCCCCGTGCGCTGGGGGAAGCGGCGCCCCGTCACCAGGCGCATCTTCCCGGCCCGGCCTGCCAGCTCGCCGCCGTTGACGGTGGCCGCGTGGACGCGGACCAGTACCTCGCCGGGCCGGACCTCCGGCACCGGCACCTTTCCCTCGTACAGCACCTCCGGAGGCCCGTACCGGTCGAAGAGGGCTGCGCGCATGTCGCTCACGGTCTGTTCCTGTCTCTGTCTCTGGCTCGGGAGTCGCGGCGGAAGGGATCGCGAAGATCGCGGGGATCGCAAGGATCTTCCGGCTCGCTCGACCAAGCTAACGAGATAAACGGACGACACCTTCCACTTGCCCTAAAGTGAGAGACATGCCTGCTCAGCCCTCTCGGAAACCGGTCCCACCGGCCGGCACCACCGCCGACGAGCCCCGTCCCGCCACCGCCACCGGGCTGCGCGCCGACGCGCGGCACAATCGCGACCGCATCCTCGAAGTCGCCCGCGAGGCGTTCACGACCCAGGGCACCGACGTACCCCTGACGACGATCGCCCGCCGCGCCGGCGTCGGCCCCGCCACCCTCTACCGGCGCTTCCCCACCCGCGCCTCCCTCGTCACCGAAGCCTTCGCCGAACAGCTCTCCCTCTGCGTCGCGGCCCTCGACGAGGGACTGGAGGACCCCGACCCCTGGCGCGGCCTCCGCACGGTCATCGAGAAGGTCTGCGCCATGCAGGCCACGGACCGGGGCTTCACCGCGGCCTTCTTCTCCGAGTTTCCCGACGCCGTCGACTACAACCGCGAGCGCACCCGCGCCGAGGAGGGCCTCGCCCGGCTGGTGCGACGGGCCAAGGACGCCGGACAGCTGCGCGAGGACTTCGACCCCAGCGACATCACCCTCCTGCTCCTGGCCAACAGCGGCGTCGTCGGGGAGTCCCGGCAGGTCTCCCTCGCCGCGTCCCGCCGACTCGTCGCCTACCTCCTGCAGTCCTTCAGAACCGACCACACCGCGCCCCTGCCCCCTCCCGCCCCCCTCGGACTGCGGCAGCTCCACGCACCTCCGCGCCGCCACTAGCGAGTGTCTTGTCGGTGCCGTGCGTTTGAATCACCCCATGGATGACTCGGCGCGCATGTGGATCACCTCGGTACCCGCACTGGACCTGGACGGCCCGGCGGTCCTCCTCGGCCACGACGGCACGTCTCGGGACGCCGGTGAGCGGATGATTTCCCTGCTGCTCGACCGGGGGCACGAAGGCGAGGAAGGGGTGTTCTACCTGCTGCCGTTCGACCTGTCCGCCCGTTACGAGCGGACCGGTGACCGGCTCGCGGTCGTCGTCAGCACGTCCAGAGAAGTGCTCGAACGGGAGCTGGCCGACCGCGCCGACCCCTCGTACGGGGACCTCGCCGATCTCCCCGGCGACGCCCTGGACGGCGACCGGGTCCCCTTGCTGCGCCGCGAGTGCGTGACGGATTTCGTCCCCGCCGAACAGGGCGGGGAGAAGCAGCCGGTGCTTCTCGTCGACCACGACGGCTCGGCCTCGCTCGCGGAGCTGTTCGTCCGGTTCGACGAGGGCGAGGTGGGCTTCGCCGTCCTCGCCGCCGAGTGACCGTGGTCCGGCCCGGCGGGCGCCACACCCGCCGGGCCGGGGTTCGGGTCAGCTGTGCTTGACGCTGACGTTGTACACGGTCACCTCGCCGTAGTTGCTCGTGTCACAGGGCGAGGAATTGCCGCAGTTCGCCTGGGTGTAGACGCCCGCCTTGAAATACCCGGTGGTGAACTTCACCGGGATGGTGGTCTGCAGGACCCCGTTGTAGTACGCCTTGATGTTGCCGCCGCCGACGACGAACTTCGCCTCGAACTTGGTCCCCAGCTTGTAGGAGTTGGTGAGGAGCTTGTAGTGGGTGTCGTTGTCCTTGGTGACGTACAGGCTGCTGCCTTCGAGGCGGAAGACCGACCGGTCGTTGCCGTCGTGGATCTGACCGGCCACCACATGGCTCTTGGTGGCGGGCAGTTTGTTGATGGCCTGGTCGACGATGAGGGTGTGGGTGCCCGAGGTGGACGACCAACTGGCATTGGTGGCGCCGTTGTTCGTCATCTCCCGCAGTTCCGAACGCGGGTAGGACGTGTTCGTCGTGGTCGCCCCGTTCACGGCGGCGCGGAACTTCACCCCGTCGCACGCGGAAGTCGGCGTGAACCAGGGGGCGTTGTTGTACGAGGCGAGGGCCGGCTGCTTGATCTCCAGCGGCTGGGTGCCGGAGGCGTTGGGGTCGTCGACCGGCAGCTGGATCTTCCAGTTGCCGGTCAGTCCGAGCACCTTGGAGGGCGACTCGCAGGCGGCCGACTCCGCGGCGACGGCCGTGGGGCCCGCGGTGAGCAGCGTGGCGCCGAGGCCGAGTGAGGCGAAGGCGCAGGCCGCCCGGCGGCGGTTGGTGCGGGAGGACGTGATCTTGTACATGTGCGACTCCTGTTCGGGAAAGCGGTCGTTTGCCGTGCTGGTGGGGGGTGTCGCCTCCTGTCGGTATTCATGCGCATGACAATCCCGGTGTCGGACCCGTCGGCACCGGCATCAGGAAACTCGGGGGCCGGCGGCGCGGGGCGCAGGCGACGGGGCCGCACTCCGCTCCCGCGTCCGCCGGTCAGTGCCATTCGGCCTTGTCCACCACGTTGATCAGCGGCTCACCGGCCATGAACCGCCGGGCGTTCTCCAGAAGGACGGCGAACCGACGCTCGTCCGCGTGCGGACCGGCGCCCGCGACATGCGGCGTGATGAGAACGTCGGGGCGGCGCCACAACGGGTGCTCCGCCGGGAGGGGTTCGGTCTCGAACACATCGAGCGCGGCCCCGCGCAGCCGGCCGGCGTCGAGCGCCTCCACGAGAGCGTCGAGCCGGACCGTGGGCCCGCGCCCGATGTTGACCAGACAGGCGGTGGGCTTCATGAGGGCGAGCCGCGCGGTGTCGATCAGCCCCTCGGTGTGCGGGGTGTGCGGCACGGTCAGCACGACGAAGTCCGCCAGGGGGAGTTGGGCGTCCAGGCGTCCAGCCGGGTGGATCCGGGTGAAGCCCTCGGCCGCTCCCGTACGCCGGGTGTCGATGCCTTCGACCTCGGTGCCGAAGGCGGCGAGCAGCCGCCCCACCTCCGCGCCCACGGCTCCCACCCCGACGACCAGGGCGCGGCTCTCCGTCAGCGACACCACGGAACCGGGGTCCCAGTCCGGTGCCCAGCGCACGGCCTGCTGATCGCGTACGTAGCGCGGCAGACCACGTGACAGGGCCAGCACGAGCGCCAAGGTGTGCGCGGCCACATGGTCGGTGTAGGTGTCGCGCATGTTGGTGACACGGACCGGGTGCTCGACCAGCGCCGGATAGTAGAAGCCGGGCGGGGGCCCGGCCTGGGGAACCTGGAGCCAGCGCAGCCGTTCGGCGTGCGGCAGCAGGTCCGCGGGGAGGGTGCCGTACGCGGCGTCCGCCTCCCGCAGCGCCGCCGCGGCCGCCTGGGACTCCCGCGGCCGAAGGACGCGGACACCGGGCAGCTCCCGCTGCAGCCGGTCGCCCCACTCCTCGGTCGCCGGCGCCTGCGGCGGCAGCATCACCAGGGTGTACGGCCCCCCGCCCGCCGTATCGTCCTTACCGCTCGCCGTACCGACGGCCGCACCGTTCGTCTCGCCGCCGCTCATGCCGCGAACTCCATTCTGTCGGAGGTCACTTCGTGCCGCAGCCGTTGCCCGCTCGCGTACCGCGCCAGTTCCTCCGCCATGGCCCGGCCGAGCCGTCTGCGTTCCGGCCCGAGGTTTCCCGCGAGATGCGGCGTCACGACGATGTTCTCCAGGAAGAACAGCGGCGATCCGGCGGGTGGCGGCTCCGGATCGGTGACGTCGAGCGCGAAGAAGAGATCGGGCCGGCGGGCCGCCGCGACCACCAGTGCCTCCTCGTCGATCAGCCCGCCGCGCGCCGTGTTGATCAGGGTCGCGTCCCGCTTCATGGACTCCATCAGCCGCCCGTCGACCAGGCCCCGCGTCGCGGGAAGCAGCGGAGTGTGCAGGCTCACGACGTCGCTCGTCGCGAACAGCTCGTCCAGCCCGACGAGTTGGACGCCGAGCGCCGCCGCTTCGGCCGGGTCGGCGTACGGGTCGTGGGCCTGGACGCGTATCGGGTGCCGGGCGAGCAGGCGGGCCGTGGCGCGGCCGGTGGCCCCGAGCGAGACCAGTCCCACCACGGTGCCCTCGGTACCCGGTTCGGACTGTCTGCGGACCGGTGCGCGGGTGGCGCGGGACCGCAGGACGTACCGCCAGCCGTGTTTCAGCGCGAACAGGACCTGGGCGAGGGTGAATTCGGCGACGCAGTCGGCGATGACCGACCCGGCGGCGCTGACCCGGACCCCGCGCTCCCAGGACTCGGTGGTGACGACGTGGCGCACCGACGCCGCCCCGTACAGCACGAGTTCGAGCCGGGGCGCGGACGCGAGCAGGCCGGCGTCGAGCCGGGGCGCTCCCCAGCCGGTGATCAGGACCTGGGCGGTGGCGAGTTGGTCCGGCCGGAGCCGGTCCGCCGAACGGTTGGGGCCGGGGACCGTGACGTACCGTTCGACGGCCGCGCGCTCCTCGGGGCCGTACACGTCGTCGAAACGCGCCGGGTCCATGGCGTAGATGGCGGTGAGCGTCATCGCTGAGTCCCCCGTACGGCGGATCGCAGGGCGTCGAGCCTGGCGGACGAGGCCAGCCCCGCGTGGTAGAAGCGGATGTCCCGCGCGCCGGCGGCGCGCAGTCCGGCGACTCGGGAGGCGAGTTCGCCCGGCGGGTCGTCGATGACGGAGACGTTGGCGACGATCGGGACGGCGGTGTTCTGCGCCGCGTTCTTCACCCGTGTCAGCGCCGCGTCCGGCTCGTCCCAGCACTTGAGTACGTACGCGTCGGCCGGCCCGTCGTACCGGGCGAGGTCCAGCGCGCTGTCCGGCCCGGTCGACTGCGGGCTGTCCTCGGCCATCAGCAGCAGCTCCCGCCCGCCCGCGACGGCGGCGATCCGGCGCGCCAGGCCGGTGATCACGGACCGCCGGTGGTCGAACAGCCGCTGGGCACGGTCCTCGCCGAGCGTCTCGGCCAGCGAGGGGGCGACCGTGCGGCCCTCCCGCAGCTCCCCGTCCACGGCGGTACGGATGTCCCGCGCCAGCTCGTCGGGGTCCAGCCCGCCGCTCGCCCCGTCCACGCCGGTGCCGCCGTCCGCGAGCGCCACACGGCAGGCCGCGCACAGGCAGACGGAGAGCAGCGCGCGGCAGCCGGGGGAGAGGTCGGCCCCATGGGTCTTCTCGTGGTGGCTGCCGTGCTCGAAGCCCAGCCAGCCGCACGCCTCCAGCATCAGCGCGCGCACGTCGTCGTACCGGGTGCAGATCTCGCGGGCGAGATTGACGGCGTACGCCGCGACGTCCGGGTGCGCGGGGCAGAGCGCGTACGCGTACCGCTCGCCGTAGGCGTTGCGCACGGTCACTTCGGGAGCCCGGCCGCCGAGGGCCGAGGAGTGGGTGAGCACGAGCCACGCCTCCGTGCGCAGCTCCGCCCCGGCCAGCGCGGTGGCCGCCGCGCCGAACCGGTCGGGTACCTCGACACCCCAGGAGGGGGCGGGAGGTCTCAGCCGCTGGCCCTGCCATATGTCGGTCGACAGCGGGAAGTACGCGGCGGCGTGCGTGGCGTGCACGACGCGGTGGTGCGGATGGCGGGGAGTGATCGCGCGTACGGCGTGGTAGCTCGCCTGGAGCGTCACCGAGCCGACGCCCAGTCCGGCCAGGCGCTCGGCGGCGGCCGGGTCGCCCACGATGTCCCAGGTGTAGGCGAAGACGCCGTCCGGGCCGGCCGGAGTTGAGCGGGTCATTTCGGTCCCTTCAGTCACTCGGGTCACTCCTTGGTCGCGCCGGCCAGGCCACGCACGAAGTAGCTCTGGAAGAAGATGAAGACGAGGAGCATCGGCAGGAACGAGATCGTCATTCCGGCCGCGAACCCGGTCCAGTCGACGGAGTGTTCACCCTTGAACGAGAGCATTCCGACCGCGAGATTCTGGAGTTCCGGCTGGCCCAGGGTGAAGACCAGGGGGATGTTGAACTCGTTCCAGTTGGTGACGAACTGGAAGATCACCACCACCGCGATCACCGGTTTCGCGAGCGGCAGCACGAGCCAGAAAGTGCGCAGGAATCCGGCGCCGTCCAGCTTGGCCGCGTCGAACAGATCCGGGGGCACACTGGCGAAGAACCCGATGAACAGCAGCACATACAGCGCACCCGCCGCGCCGGACATCGCCAGGATCACACCGGCCCGGGTGTTGAGCAGGCCGAGCTGCTCCACCAGTACGAACTGCGGAATGATGATGGAGGCGACCGGAATGAACAGGGTTGCCACAATGGTGCGGTGCAGCAGCTTGCGGCCGGGAAATTCGTACCGCGCGAGAATGTAGCCGCACAGTGCCGACTTCACCAGCTCCACGAAGGTGGGGATCACGGTGTACAGGACGGTGTTGTAGAAGTAGCGGGAGAATCCGGCGTTCACCCAGGCCCGCCGGAAATTGTCGAAGTCGAGCTGGTCGGGTATCAGACTCGCCCCGCCGGTGAACAGGCCCGTCTGGGTCTTGAACGCGCCCGAGACCGTCCACAGGAACGGATAGATCCACAGGAGCGAGACGACCAGAAGCAGCGGCAGCGTGATGAGGTTGAGGCGCGTTCCCCTCGCCAGGAGACGGCGGCGCCGTTTCGTTTCGGCGTCCATCAGACTCCGTACTCCTTCCGGAGTTTCTGTGCGCGCCGGACGAAGAAGCCCTGGCTCATGACGATCAGGAAGGCGATGACGGAGAAGAGGAGAGCGGCGGCGGAGGCATAGCCGTAGGCGAAGGGGACGGTGCCGAACGCCCGGTCGTAGATGAAGTACGAGACGACGTAGGTGCTGGTACCGGGACCGCCGCCGGTGAGGGTGACGACGAGTCCGAACACATGCATCGCGTTGACCAGGCCGAGCAGCAGGATGACGACGGCCACCGGCTTGATGATGGGCAGCGTGATGCGGGTGAGTTTCTGCCATTCCGTGGCGCCGTCGAGTTCGGCGGCCTCGTACAGCTCCTCGGGCACGTTCTGGATGGCGGCCATCCAGTAGATGACGTACTGGCCGAAGACCTGCCAGACCGAGATGAGTACCAGTGCGATCAACGCGCTCCAGCGGGAGGCGAATACGTCCACCGATTCGTCGATGAGGCCGATGTCCCGCAGCAGCGCGTTCAGTGCGCCGTTGGACGGGTTCAGCAGATAGGTGAAGACGAGGCCGGCCATGGCCACCGGAATGATGAGCGGTGCGAAGAACGTCGTACGGAAGAACTTCTTGCCCCGCAGCCATTTGCGAGTGAAGAGCACGGCCGCGATGAGGGAGAGCGGAAGTTTGATCACCGTGGTGAGGACGGCGAATATCAGGGTGTTGGCGACCGCGAGCCAGAACAGTTCGTCGGTGAGGATCGAGCTGTAGTTTCCCGCGCCGACATAGTCCTCCACCGGGCCGCTGCCGGACCAGTCGAAGAACGAGTAGTAGACCGTGGCCGCCAACGGCCAGAGGGTGAAGCCCAGATAGAGCAGGAGGAAGGGCGCCAGGAAGAGCGCGACCCATATCCGGTTCCATCCTTTGGCCCGCTCACGGGGGCGCTCGCCGTCGTTCGGCCGGTCCTGCCCCTTGTCGCGCGTCGGCTTTCCCTTCTTCTGTGGTCCTTCGTCGTGAGGCAGGGGTGCCGGCGCCCCGACCGGGGGTGGCGCGGCGGTCCGTGCGGAAACCATAGAGACGTCCTTGGTTCTGGAGCTGGAGGGTGCGGAGGATCACCGGCCGGGGGGAGTTCGGCGGGATTCGCCGGACTACTTCGGGTACTTCTCCCGCGGGTAGTCCTCGGTGTACTTCCAGTCCGGGAAGGTGTAGCAGTCGATCGACACCTCGAGTCCGGACGCCGCTTCCTTCTTGAGTTCCGATTCCAGGATCCGCTGGCGTTCGGCGACGAGCTTCTTCGCCTCCGGCGCGAGCGGCTTGCCACTGGTCAGAGCCTCGACCATCGCCTCGTACTCCCAGTTGGGCCGCTCCGAGATCGCCTTGACATAGGCGCTCGACCTGACCAGGTCGGGGCATTTCCGTACGGCCACGGGTACTTCGACGCGGTAGCCGGGCCGCTCCGCGATTTTCATGATCTTCTGGATGGCGGGGTCGTCGATGAGCTTGGCGTTGTCCGTGAAGGCGAGGGTGCCGAAGCCGGCCTTGAGGTACTCCTTCGCGAAGTACCCGTCGGGGTCGGTCATCCACTGGAGGAACTTCCAGGACTCCGCCGACTTCTTGGTCTGGGCGCTCACCCAGTACTTGTTGCCGTCGTGCTGGCGGGCCAGCGCGCCGGTCGCGCCGCCGTCGGGAACGGGGCGTGGCACGACGGTGTACTGATCTGCCTTGAATCCCTGGCTGTTCCAGACGCTGGGCACCCAGGTGCCGTCCAGATAGACGGCGGCCTGGCCGACGGCGAACTGCTGGCGGCTGAAGTTCTTGTCGTTGAGCCCCGGCGCGATGTACTTCTTCTTCTGGAGATCCTGGATGTAGTTGAACGTCTTCAGCGCCTGCGGGTCGTCGAGGGCGAACTTGCCCTTCCGGAAGTCGAAGAAGAGGTCCGTCGAGGCGCCCGACGCGAGCGCGTACCAGATGCGCTGGAGGTCAAGTCCCTTGTTGGGCGAGGCGATACAGGAGGCGTCGGTCCTGTCCGTGATCTGCTCGCAGGCGTCGGTGAGTTCCGACCAGGTGCTGGGAGGGGTGTCGGGGTCGAGCCCGGCGTCCTCGAACACCTTCTTGTTGAGGAACATGTAGCCCGGACCCCAGTAGAGGTTCTCGGAGAACGGGAAGCCGTACGTCTTTCCCTCGTGGGTGTTGATTCCCTCCACGAAGGAGCCCTCGGGCCAGCGGTCGGTGAAGGACTTCGGCACCTTGCCGTCGCCGTTCAGCGGCTGGATCCACTTCTGGTCGAGCAGTTGGGCCATGTCCGTCGGGCCGGCGGGCCGCCAGTAGAAGATGTCCGGGCCCTGCTTGCTCTGGAAGGCGAGCGGCAGGGTCTTCACGTACTCGTCCTGGGAGATCGACCGCCACTCGATCTCGGTGCCCGTCTCCTTGGCGTACTGGGCGGCGACCTTCTTGTGGAAGTCCGTCTGCTCCGCCGAGAAGTCCCAGACGGTGAGTGTGGACGACGCCGAACTGTCGCCGCTCGTCCCACAGCCGGCGAGGGCCGTCCCCGTCAGGGCGAGGGCTCCCGCCGCCCCGATCCATTTTCTTCCGAGCATCAATGACCTCCTGCTGTCGTTCACGCCGAACCGGGAGGCCCGAGGTGCGGATGAGGCTAGGTGCGGCAATCCGGCTGAGCAAGCGTTTTCACAAGATCAACTTAACGAGATGGTCGAATGCCTGTAACTGAACAGCTCTGAACTGGAGTTATGTGAAGACCTGGCTCAGGATGACATCTCGCTGGTAGGTTTCAGGAAACGTTTTCACAGGTGAGTGCGCAGGTCGTACGGCCTCGGCGGACGGAAGGGGTGCGGGCAAGGGGCTCCGCCTCGGCATGATGGGTACCGGCATCGGAATCGGAGGCGTCGTTGAGCAAGTCGCAGGAACGGGTCGGCAGGACGAACGGGTCCGAACGGCCCCGGGTGACCATCCGAGACGTCGGCGCGGCCGCCGGCGTCTCGACCTCGACGGTCTCGCGCGTGCTCAACGGCACCGCCAAGGTCGACGCGTCGCTGGTCAGACGGGTCCAGGACGCGGTGGCCGACCTGGGCTACCGGCCGAACGCGGCCGCCCAAGGGCTCGCGAGAGGCGAGGCGGGCGCGATCGGCGTACTCGTCCCCGACCTGGCGAATCCCTACTTCCCGGACGTCCTCAAGGCGGTCTCCCGCGCCGCCCGGGGCTACGGACGCCGCGTCATGATCATGGAGTCCGACGAGGACGCCACGAGTGAGTACGACCTCGCCCTCGACCTCATGCGCTCCTGCGACGGCGTGCTGCTCTGCTCGACCCGTATGGACCGCGCGTCACTCGCCGAACTCGCCCTCCACTCACGGCCGATGGTCCTGGTGAACAGGATGGCGCCCGGCCTGAGCACCCCCTCCGTCTCCGTGGACTTCTACGGCGGGATGGCCCTGGTCTGCGGACATCTGACCCAGCTCGGCCACCGCCGGGTGCTCTACCTCAGCGGCCCCGAGACCTCATGGGCCAACGCCGAGCGCATCCGGGCCTTCGACGCGGCGGCGGCCTTCGGACTGCAGGTGACGGTCGTCCCGTGCGGTACGACCAGCCGCCACGGCCACCGGGCGGTCGCCGCGCTCACCGAGCACGACTCGGACGCCACCGCGATCGTCGCGTACAACGACCTCGTCGCGCTGGGAGCGATGGCCGCGCTGGAGGAGCGCGGCATCACCGTCCCCACCCAGATGTCCGTCATCGGCTGCGACGACCTCGCCCTCGACAGCCAGCCGTCGCCGGGCCGCCTCACGACGGTGTCCGGGGCCAGGAACCAACTCGGCAAGATGGCCGTGGAGACACTCGAACTCCTCATGACCTCGGAGTTCGACCGCGAACCGACGCTCATCCCGATGAACCTGATCCTCCGTGACACGAGCGCCCCGCCGCCGTCCTGAGGGGGCCGTTCCCTCGGTGACGGCGTACGGGGAAGGCGACGGGGAGGAGACGCGCATGGTGAGACCCGCCGTCGGAGCTGCCCCGCGCCGCTGCGCGGAGTGCGGCGGATACGAGTACGGCGGCGCGCCCGCCTGTACGGTCTGCCGCGAACTCGTCGACGGCATCGTGGAGGAGGAGTGGTCCGTCCTCCTGCGCGAGTGGGACGTCGGCCGTGACCAGGAGGCCGTCCTCGCCGAGATGGTGGCGGCCGAACCCGACCGTCACGACTGGCGGGTGGTGGACGCCGCGCTCGACCGGCTCGTCTGCCCGGACTGCGGTGACGGACTCGGCCGCGGCCCCGTGGGCTGCTTCGCCTGCGACCGGGCCCACGGCTTCCGTTACGCCGCGATCGAGACGGACCGGCCGGGTGTCCCGAGGGGCAACGAACACGCCGTCCGGGTCAACGTCTCCGTCGTACGCCGACCACAGGTCACCTCCGCGAACGAACTCCTCGCCCGGCGGCTGCTGTTGCCCGCCCTCCTGGTGGGCTTCCTGCCCACCACCGCGGAAGCCCAGCGGATGAGCGCCCTGATCAAGGACGGCTCCCCGGTGCCGTCGTGGCGTCCCGGCGGCGCCCACGGCCCGGCGGGCGGCTACCCGATGGAGACCACGCGCGCCCACGGGGGCGGCGAGTCCGGTACGTAGTCGGGGTCGTCCTCGTCCCACGACCCGGAGGACCGGTCGAACAGGCCCACCACCGTCCGGCACGGTGGCCGGGCGGCGGGCCACGGGGTCTGCCCGTCGGTGAGGACCACGATGACATCCGGCCGGGGCCCCTTCCGGAGCACCCTGGCGAAGCCCGTACGCAGATCCGTACCCCCGCCACCCACCAGGGGAATCCCGGCGGCCCGGCACAGCGGGTGCACGATCTCGGACGCCGCGTCGCACGGCAGCACCGTGATCAGGTCCCGACGGCCGCCCACGGCGCGGGAGATGGCGGCGACCTCGTGGAGCGCGCTGCCGAGTTCGGAGTCGCTGACCGACCCGGACGTGTCGATGATGACCGCGACCCGGGGCGGCCGGCGCCGCAGGCTGGGCAGTACGGCGCCGGGCACCCCGGCCGAGCGCCGCGACGGCCGCCCGTACGTGTAGTCCTCGCCCGCCCCCGAGCCGCTGGTCGCCGAGCGGACCGCCGCACCCAGCAACTCCCGCCACGGCTGCGGCGGATGGAACGCCTCCTCCGCCCACCGCCGCCACCCCTCCGGGGCATTGCCCGGCCGGGCCCTGATGCCCTGCGCCACCCGGAAGCGGACGGCGTCGCGTTCCTGCGCGCTCAGGCCGTGCGAGCCGTCCGCTCCGAGGTCCCAGCCTCGTTCCAGACCGTCGGCGCCACTGCCGCAGTCCAGCCAGACCATGCTCTGCGTGTACGGTCCGAGCCGGAACTGCCGCAGATAGTCCTCCATCAGCTGCCCGTCGTGCAGCCCCAACAACCCCGGCCGGACGGCGTCCCGGGGTCCGACCAGCCCGTCACCGAACGCGTCGTCGTTGATCTCGCAGTCCGCCGCGATGTTCATCCGCAGCCGTTCCCCCGGGCCGGTCAGCCCGCGCGCCCGCGCGACCCGGTCACCGCGTCCGTGGTGGTCACGGAGCAGATGCGACACCTCGTGCACCCAGACCCCGGCCAACTCCTCCACCGGGGTCCGGGCCACGAACGCCGGCGAGACGTAGCACCGCCAGTGCCGGTCGACGGCCATCGTCGGTACCCGCCGCGACTCCACCACACGCAGGGCGAACAGCGCCGTCGCCATGAAGGGGCGGACGCGGACTGCGTGCAGCCGGGCGGCGAAGAGTTTGTCGAGGTCCAGCTTCCCCGGCCGGTCCGCGCCCGCGTCCGTGTCCCTCCCCGCGCCGGTGTCGGTGGCCCGGTTCATCGGCGGGCCTTCGCGACGGACGCGGCGCGGGACGCCGCGCGATCCGCCCGCCGGGAGAGGGACACCGCCCCGGCGAGCCGGTCGATCGACGCCGGCACGTCCCACTCCTCCTGCCGCAGCGAGGCGAGCGTGGTCGCGGGGACCACCACCAGGTCCGGGGCACCGGTCTCCATCGCCCGCACCAGGAGCGCCCACGCAGCGTCCCAACGGGACTTCTCCGGGCGCTCGCGCACCGCCCCCACCACCCCGTCGAGCACGGCCTGGCGCAGATCGCCCCGCTCGGGCAGCACGGCGCCCGCCGGATCGGCGAGCAGCGTCTCGGGGTCCGGAAGGTCCATCCGGTCCATACCGGCCAGCAGTTCCAGCCCCGGACCATCGCCCACAGTGCCCCTCACCAGCAGGGAGAGCACGTCCCGCGAGGAGCCGGACGCGGTGGCGAAGGCGATCAGGCGCAGTGTCATCTCCCAGCTCCGGGGTGACGGCCAAGGGCCGCCCTGCCGGGTCTCGTTGCCGGGCAGCCGGTGTACCAGCCCGGCGCGCGCGGCCAGCAGCCCGCACACGGCGCGGCGGGCGAAGTCCACAGCCTCCGGCAACCGCCGCGGATCGAGTCGCGGCATGATCGCCCGGGGCCACGTCCCACCGAGGCCGCGGACCACCACCTCGTGGTCGTGGGTCCACTGAAGATGAACGAACCGGTTCGCCAGCGGCGGACTCAGCTCCCATCCGTCGGCCGCCGAGGAACGCGGATTGGCGGCGGCCACGATCCTTACGTCCGGCGGCAGTTGGAGGGCGCCGATCCGCCGTTCCAGTACGAGACGGAGCAGGGCGGCCTGAACAGCCGGCGGCGCGGTGGACAACTCGTCGAGGAACAGCAGCCCGCGCCCCGCCTTTACGAGCCGGACCGCCCAGTCCGGCGGGGCCATCGGGACACCCTGCTCGGCGGGATCGTCCCCGACGACGGGCAGGCCGGCGAAGTCGGACGGCTCGTGCACGCTGGCGATCACCGTGGTCAGCGGCAGGTCCAGCGACGCGGCGAGCTGGGTCAGCGCGGCCGTCTTGCCGATCCCCGGCTCACCCCACAGCAGTACGGGCAGGTCGGCGGCCACGGCCAGGGTCAGGGCCTCCAGCTGATCGTCGCGGCGCGGCTCGGTGGTGGTGTCGCGCAGCAGTGCCAACAGGTCTCCGGCCACGTCGAGTTGGGAGGTGTGGGCGGGGGTGGGAACGGCGTCGGTGGGGACCTCGGTGGGCGCGAGCGGGGTGCATGTGGACAAGTGGCATCACCTTTGGGTTCGTTGGAGAGCGAGGAGCCAAGAGGGCTTGCGGAGCTTGGCGGGCAGAGTGAAGGCGGGAACGGAGCGACCCTGCGGTCGATCGGTCCCGGGTCAGCGGGTGGACACGTTTGTCAGCGAGTGGACGTGTCGCGCGGGTGCGAGCGGTGACCACGAGGACGGCGGCCGTGCGGCATCGTGCGGCCGGACCTCGGTCCGGGCCCGACCATTCCCGCCCGGAACAGGCCGTAGACGATGCGCCGTCGCGCGGCGGCCTCCAGCTCGTCCCGAAGAGCGCCGTCGCGCAGCAGCGCGTCCGGGCCCAGCAGGCCCTCGACGACGGCCAGCGCACCCGCGGCGTCGCCGTGGTCGAGGCGTTCCCGGACACCGGGAAGGCAGTCCGGACTCCGGTGCGCCTCGTCGATCGCCCGCAGACAGGCGAGCGGAGTACCGGTCAGTGTGGCCAGCAACTCCTCCCGCCGGATCTCGACCGGGTCGTGGTCCAGCGCCGCCAACACCCCGTCGACCAGGCCGATCCGGTGCCGCGCTCCCCGGCACTCCACGAGGCGTGGCGCTCCCGCCGGTTCCGGGATCCGGGCCGGACCGGTCGACGGTGTGTGGTCCGGTACGAGTGCAGAAGCGACCAACGGGTGCAGCCGGTCGACGTCGATCGCACCGGCGCGGAGCAACTCCAGGTCGGGCAGTACCCAGGTCGACGCTTCGGGCAGGAGCGGCGGCGCGGGCGCCTGACCGGTCCTTTCCGGCGCCGCGATCCGCAGTACGGGCGGCGGTCCGCCGCCGTTGCCGTCCGCGACCAGCTCCAGGTCCAGCCACCGCCGGGCCCCGAGCCGTACGCGGAAGGCACCGGCGGACCGCCCCTCGGCCCGGAGCAGGATCCCGGCCTCGGCCGCCCACCGGTCGACGGCGCGGCGACGCTCCGGCGGCACCCTCTCCAGAACGGCCGGGTCCGCTGACCAACGGCCCGCGTGGGACGGCGAGTTGGTCCCGGAGGAAGCCCCGGACCGGATGCGCAGCTCGTCGGTCCTGCGCGCGTCCCACAGATGCCGGTGCAGGTCGAGCCGGAACCGCCGGTCGGGACGGGGATGCGGATGACGGCGTGCGCCGGCCTCGGCGAGGGATCCGTCCCACAGCGCGAGGCTGATCCGCTGACCGGCATCCGCCCACGCGGGCGGGGTCCGGACCACGAGACGCACAGATCCCGACCCGTCACCCCGGGGCCCTTCACCCCCGGGCCCGTGAGGCCCGGCGCCACCTTCGTACCGGGCCAGGACGACGGTCAGCCCCGGGCGCAGCAGGCCGTCAGGAGCGATCCTGGGCATGTGCCAGCGCAGCAGGTCGGGTGCCAACTGGCGCAGATCGGCCCGGAGTCGGGCCGCGAGTTCACGGCCGTGGGCGCGTGCCACGGAACGTGGATTGAAATCGACATCGATGCCCGCGGCGGCGCACGCCCCCGCCCAGTCGCCGACACGGCGGCGGGCGGTCGCGGTCTCGATCATGGACGGCGGCACGGCGAACTCACGCACGCGCGGCCAGAAGGAAAAGCTGACGGAGCGGGAAACCCCGTTGGCGGTCTCAGTGAGCATCAGCACTCACCTTGCGCGGACGGGTCCCCCAATCGAGCAGAGTAGGTAGTCATCGCGGTGACCATAGCGCTCCTGGCCCCGATCTGCCAGATCCTTCTTTCCGGGACTCCCGGACCGCGCCGGGCACCCTCACGATCGCCGGGCTCCCGCCAGCCGACCGCGCACGCGGGCCGCGTCCGTGGCGGGCGGCAGGCCGTAGACGCGCCGGTACTCCCGGTTGAACTGCGTCGCGCTCACATACCCGACCGCCTCCGCGACCAGCGCCGCCGTGGTGTCACCGGCGACCAACTGCCTTCGTGCCTCCTGCAGTCGGAGCTGTTTCTGGAAGCGCAGCGGGCTCATTCCCGTGGCGGTCTTGAAGTGGCGGTGGAGGGTGGCCGTGCTCATGTGCGCCACCGCCGCGATCGTGTCGACGCTCAGGGGCTCGGCGTAGTGCGCGGCGATCCACGCGGCGGCGGCGCGCACCCGGGCCGTACCGGAATCGGCCGATGTGAACCGACGCAGCATCGGACCGAGCGGGCTGCCCAGCAGGCGGTACAGGATCTCGGCCTCGAACCGGGCCGCCAGCGGGCGGATGTCGTCCGGGTTGTCCAGCAGCCGCACCCACCGGGTGACGGCATCGACGATCTCCGGCGTCATGGGGGCGGTGATCTGTCCGCCCGGACCGGGCTCGGTGCGGGGCTCCGCGCCGTCGAGTTCCAGCAGGAGATCGGTGAGCACCCGCCCGTCGAGTCGCAGCACCGTGGAGCGGTAGGGCACCTCGTGGAACACGGCGGTGACCGGCAGCACGAGCGGGTTGAAGAACATCTCGCCGCGCCCGGTCACCCAGCTCCGCTCGCCCGCGGTGGCGCCCTTGGCCCCCTTGGCGATGAAGCAGATCATCGGCTCGTACAGCAGGTCCGTGGGCGCTATGGGCTCGTCGATCGCGACCAGGACCTGCCGTGGCACGGCGCTGTCGCTCCACAGCCCGTCGCTGTGCCGGGCCACGGCCGCCGCGAGCTCGTCCAGCCGATCCGGCTGGTGAAGCGGGTCCGGACGGTCCGGCTGGTCCGGACGGTGAAGCGGGTCCGACATGGCGCACACCCTCCTCGGGCTTGGTGAGAGGATCAGGCAATTCTACGCGGCCCGCGCCCCATGATCTTCCGGGCCTCCGTCACTAGCGTCGGAGGCATGACACAGCACCATGAGAACCTTCCGCGACGCACCCTCGGCACGCAGGGCCTCCGGGTCGGGGCGATCGGCCTCGGCACGATGGGCATGACCATGGCGTACGGCGCCGGCGACGAGTCCGGCGGCACCGCCGCCATCCGCAGGGCGCACGAACTCGGCGTGACCCTCTTCGACACCGCTGAGCTGTACGGCATGGGCACCGGCAGCAACGAGCAGCTGCTGGGCCGCGCGGTGAAGGGCTTTCGCGACGACATCGTGATCGCCACCAAGTTCGGCTTCGACCTGAGTGATCCGGAGCGGTTCGGAACCGTACCGGACAGCCGTCCGGAACGTATCCGCGAGGTCACCGAGAACAGCCTTCGCCACCTCGGCACCGACCACATCGATGTGCTGTACCAGCACCGCGTGGATCCGGAAGTCGCGATCGAGGACGTCGCGGGAACGGTCGGCGAGCTGATCGCCGAAGGCAAGGTGCGTTACCTCGGACTGAGCGAGGCGGGGCCCGACATCATCCGGCGCGCCCACGCCGTCCACCCGGTGTCCGTGCTCCAGACGGAGTACTCGCTGTTCGAGCGTGCCGTGGAGGCCGATGTGCTCCCGGTGCTACGGGAGTTGGGCATCGGGTTCGTGCCGTACTCCCCACTCGGCCGGGGCTTCCTCACCGGCACGGTGAAACCGGCCGCGGAGTACCCCGCCGACGACATGCGCAGCTGGGACGACCGGTGGCAGCCCGGCAACTACGAGAAGAACCTCGCCGCGATCGGTGAACTGAACGCGCTCGCGGGCGAGTTGGGCATCGCGGTCACCCAACTCGCGCTGGCCTGGCTGCTGGCCGGGGGCGACGACATCGTGCCGATCCCGGGGACCCGCAGTCCGCTGCGCGTCGCCGAGAACACCGCGTCGGCGCACATCACGCTCTCCCCGGCGGACCTCGCGCGCGTCCAGGAGATCCTTCCGCGCGGAGCGGCGGGATCCCGCTACCCCGAGGCGATCATGCCCACCTGGTAACGGCCGCCGGCGGAACGACACCGGAACGACACCGGGCCGGCACCGACACCGGCCCGGCACCGTCGTACGGCTACGACGACGCCTGAGTGACCCGCTCGGCTATCCCCTTCTTGATCGTCACGGTGACGTCCGGGCCGCCGGCCTTCGCGTAGTCGTCCAGCTGCTCGGGGGTGCAGGTCTCCGCCTCCGGGGTCTCCGGGTCGCCGCAGATCTCGCCGCCGACGATCTCGGTGTCCTCGGCGACCCAGAAGGGACGGCCGTCGACCTCCAGCTTGCCGGGCGCCAGATAGGTGAGGGGGCCGGTGACCGTACCGTCCACACGGTTGTCGGCACCGGCTTCGTCGTCGGGGCTGTCGACGGCACCGGGATCGGCCGTAGCCTCGTCACCGGCGTCGTCTCCGGCGCCGGCGGGGGGCTCCGTGCTCGCGTCCGCACCGGCGTCGGTCGTAGAACTGGCGGCGGGAGCCGCGGACGACTCCTCAGGGCCGCACCCGGTGAGGAACAGGCCGGCGGCGGCCAGGACTCCGACGGCGGCGAGTGTGCGGGTGCGAGTGCGGCGGAGAGACATGGGGAGCCCTTTCGGCGTCGGGTCATTGTCGATCTCGAATGATCAAACGCCATGCACGGCACGCCAGTTGACCAATCGGCGCCTCTGTTGCACTGCGATGATCAACCGCGTGCTTCTGTTACAGAGCTGCCCCTCGGCGGGTCGGGAGGGCGCGGCCCAGCAGATCCAGCAGGGCCGTCCAGTGCCGCTCCGCCGCCTCGGCGTCGTACGACGAGGTGTCCGCCTGCGTATACCCGTGGTGGGCGCCCGCGTAGACCTCGGCGTGGTGGCGGACACCGGCGTCGGTGAGGGCCTTTTCGAGGCGCTCGATCTGCTCCGGGGGAAGCGCGGCGTCCTGGTCGGCGTGGCCGAAGTAGAGCTCGGCGGTGATCCGGTCGGCCCCGAGGTGCGGGCTGTCGGGCGCCTCACTGGCGAGCTGCGCGCCGTGGAAGCCGGCCATGGCCGCGACCCGGTCCGGGTACGCGACGGCGGTACGCAGCGCCAGACCGGCGCCCATGCAGTAGCCGGTGACGCCGATCGGTCCGTCGGCGGCACGGGGTTCGGCGGCCAGCCGGTCCAGGTACGCGCCGGCGTCCCGTACGGCCAGCTCCGGGGTCAGTGCCCGCATGACGGGAAGCACGGTCTGGAAGATCGCCGGACGCTGGTCGTCGCCGATGAAGTCGGGCAGTTCGACCAGCGGGGTCCGCCCGGCGCGGTAGAAGACGTTGGGGACCAGGACGGTGTAGCCCGCCGCCGCGATGCGGTCCGCCATGCCGTTGAGGCTCGGACGCAGCCCGAACGCGTCCATGTAGAGCAGGACGCCGGGGTGCGGGCCGGCGGATTCGGGGTGGACCAGATAGGCGTCGGCCGTGCCGTCGGGAGTGGGGATGTCGACGGACGAGCCGTGTACAGCGAGGGTCATCGATGTCTCAATTCCTGGGTGGAGCGGTGGTTCGGGTGGTCGAAGAGGCGGGGGCGGGCGGGCTCGCCGGGGACAGCCGCACCAGTGACCCCTCGCCGTTGGCGGAGAGGAAGGAGAGAGCCGTCCGAGGCCGCCGCCAGACCCGCGAAGAGGTCTGGTGAGCCGGCCATCCCATGTGTGAACAGGGCGACTTCGGCACGAGCGTCCACACCGGGCGGCGGTCCGACCGCCAGATCCTCGACGTCGACCCTACTCTCCCCGGTGATCAGCGACACGGCCCGCAGGGTGCGGTACTCGGTGTCCACCGTGCACAGGTTCACGTCGCTCACTCGGTCCCCTCGGCCTCGACGGCCTCCGCCTCGCCAGCCGCGGCCCCGACGGCCCCCGCCCCGACGACCTCGCTCATGCCGCCCTCCTCGCGCCAGCGTCGCAGCAGGGCGTGGAACGCGACCGGGCCTTCGCCGTACGCCTCGCTCCGCTCCCTCGGCCTGCCCTCGTTGTTGTAGTAGCCGGGCGTGCACTCGGCCTGGAACGCGTAGAGATCGGCGGCCTTCTGACGGATGGTCACCACCCACGCCGCCTCGGCCTCGGCCGACGGCTCGATGTACGGGGCCTCGCGCCTGCGCGCCTCGGCGACGACCTCCGCGACGTGCACCGCCTGTTCGTCCAGGATGTGCACGTAGTTGACGGCGCTCGCGTTCTGCAGCGGACCGAGCTGGAACAGATTGGGGAAGCCGTGGCTGTAGAACCCGTGGAGTGTCCTCGGCCCCCGCTGCCACGCCTCGGACAGGGCTACGCCGTCCCGGCCGTACACAGGGAGTTGACCGGACAGGATCCCCGAGACGCCGACCGCGAACCCGGTCGCGAAGATGACGCAGTCGACCTCGTACTCGGTCCCGCCGACCACCACCGCGTTCTCGGTGATCCGCTCGACGCCGTGGCTGTCGGCGGTGTCGACGAGGGTGACGTTGGGCCGGTTGAACGTCTGAAGGTAGTGATCACTGAACGTCGGCCGCTTGCACATGTAGCGGTACCAGGGCTTGAGCGTCTCCGCCGTCGCCGGGTCCGCCACCTCCGCGTCCACCCGGGCGCGGATCTCGTTCATCTTCCGGAGATCGACGACCTCCTCCAGCCGCTCCCGCTCGCCGGGCGGCAGATCCGTGGGGCCGGCGGCCGGAATGAGCTTCCGCTGGAGTTTGGTGCTGCTGGTCCAGCCGTCGGCGACCAGGTCTTCTTCCACCTCGCCACCGGTGACGAGCGTGAGGAAGTTGTCCCGGCGGCGCCGCTGCCAGCCCGGAGTCAGTGACTCGGCCCACCTCCGGTCCGTGGGCCGGTTGCCGCGTACGTCGACGGAGGACGGCGTGCGCTGGAACACGTACAGGTGCCCGGCGTCGGCCCCGAGGTGTGGTACGCACTGGATGGCCGTCGCGCCGGTGCCGACGACGGCCACGCGCTTGTCGGCCAGCCGATCCAGATTCCCGTCCGCGTCGCCGCCCGTGTAGGCGTAGTCCCAGCGGCTCGTATGGAACGTGTGGCCCTTGAAGGTCTCGATCCCGGGGATGCCGGGGAGCTTCGCCTGACTCAGTGTTCCGCCGGCGATCACCACGTGGCGCGCCCGTATCCGGTCCCCGCGGTCCGTGCCGACGATCCACTCCAACGCCTCGTCGTCCCAGCGGAGTTCGGTCACCCGGGTCTGGAAGCAGGCGTCACGGTAGAGATCGAAGTGGCGCCCGATCGCCCGCGCGTGCTGCCGGATCTCCTCCCCGGGCGCGTACTTCCACTTGGGTACGTAGCCGATCTCCTCCAGCAGCGGCAGGTAGATGTACGACTCGATGTCGCAGTGGATCCCGGGGTACCGGTTCCAGTACCAGGTCCCGCCGAAGTCGCCGCCCTTCTCGATCACCCGGATCGACTCCACGCCCGCCTGACGCAGCCGCGCGCCGGCGAGCAGCCCGCCGAACCCGCCGCCGACGACCGCGACGTCGATCCGGTCGGCCAGTGGCGCGCGGTCGAACTCCGTTGCCGCGTAAGGGTCGTCGGCGTAGTAGCCGAACTCGCCTTCGGTACGCCGGTACTGGCTGTTGCCCTCGGGCCGGATCCTGCGGTCGCGCTCCGCCCGGTAGCGCGCCCGTACGGCATCGAGGTCGGCGTCAAGACCGAGACCGGCGTCGAGGCCGACGTCGGCGGTCGGGTCGCCGGACGTGGGGGAGTGGGGGGTGGGCATACGTGGTGTCTTCCCGTCTCTTCTGAACGATGTGGCCGCTGTACGCGCGGCTACGAGGTGGTACGGGGTGTGACCGGCGCGGTGAGCAGGCCGACGATCGCGTCGGTCAGTGCCTCGGCCGTGCGGGCCCACGAGGAGCGCGGTGGGGCGGCGCCCTCGGCCAGGGCGCGTTCGCGTTCCGCGCAGGTGTGGGTGATCAGATGGCGGGCCATGTCCCCGCGCTCGGCCCGTACGGGGGCCGGCAGGTCTTCGAGGCAGCGGCCCAGTCCTTCGAGGGTCCGCCGCAGGGAGGTTCTGACCAGGGCCTCGTCGATGCTGATCGCGCGCAGCAGCGGGTCGATCATGACCTGGACGCCGAAGCGGGCCTGCCAGGAGGGGGTGCCGAGCGAGGCGAGATGTTCCGCCACCGGCCGTACCAGACAGCCCACCCAGTCCCGGATGTCGTCGCTGTCGCCGACCTCCGCCAGGTGCCGCCCCCGGATCCGGTCGATCTGATCGCCGTGCTTGGTGAGGATGGCGCGGATCAGGCCGGCCTTGCCGGTGAAGTGGTAGCTGACGGCGGCGACGTTGCCCTGGCCCGCCGCCTCGCAGATCTGACGGTTCGACACGGCGGACAGGCCGTGCTCCGAGAACAGCCGCTCCGCCGTCGACATGATCGCCTCACGGGTCTCCGCGACACGGTCGGCCCGCGTGGTCCTGCCGTGTCCGCCGCTCACCTCTGGCCTCCTCGAATCGTGCCGGTGCGTGGGGTCTCCGGCGCCCGCTCCAGCGGCCCCGGCCCCGTGACTCCCCGGCCCCGCGACCTTCGGCCCTTCGCAGTCAATCCGAGATCGAATAGCGAGTCAATCGACTGACTTAATACAAGCCACGCACCGACTTGATCTACGCCTCGGCTCCGACTCCGCCGTTCTCGCGACGGTCGTATTGCCTTTACGTAACGGCGAGTTGACGGAGTGTCATTCCCGTGTCGCGGTCATGACATCACCCCGGAACCGCTTGTTCCGCCCGAACGCGCAGGTCATCGTCGGTGTGCGGCGTACGACCCCGTACGCCACCCCCACCCGGCGCGTGGAAATCCAACGCGCCACCTTTCGAAGGAATCTCGCGATGGCAGCAGTACGCGACACCAAGCGGCGCATCACCGTGGCGGTCACCACCGCGGCGACCCTGGCGGCGGTACTCGGCGCGGGTCTGGCCGCACCGGCCCAGGCGGCCCCGGCCGAAGGCAGGATCCTGCACGCGGGCGCGGCCGAGGCGGTGCCCGGAAGCTACATCGTCACCTTGAAGCAGACGGCCGGACTCAAGGCGTCGACGGCCCAGGGCAAGCAGCTGATATCCGGCTACGGCGGCCAGATCAAGCGCACCTACACCTCCGCGCTCAACGGTTACGCCGCGACCCTCAGCAGCGCCGAGGCGAAGCGGCTCGCCGCCGACCCGGCGGTCGCGCGGGTCGAGCAGGACCAGAAGGTCCACTCGACCGCCACGCAGACCAACGCCCCCTGGGGTCTCGACCGCATCGACCAGCCGAACCTCCCGCTGAACGGTACGTACAACTACCCGGACTCGGCCGGCGGCAACACCACCGTCTACGTCCTGGACACCGGCGTACGCATCACCCACCAGCAGATCAGCGGCCGGGCCTCGTACGGCTGGGACTTCGTCGACAACGACGCCACCGCCCAGGACGGCGCCGGCCACGGCACGCACGTCGCCACGACCGTCGCCGGCACCACCTACGGCGCGGCGAAGAAGGCGAAGATCGTCGCCGTGCGTGTCCTCGGCAACAACGGCTCCGGTACGACCGCCGGAGTCATCGCCGGCGTCGACTGGATCACCGCCAACCACGTCGCCTCCTCCGTCGCGAACGTCTCGCTCGGCGGCGGGCCCAGCACCACGCTGGACGACGCGGTGCGCAGATCCATCGCGTCCGGGGTGACGTACTCCATCGCGGCCGGCAATTCGGGCGCGCTCGCGTCCAACTACTCGCCCGCCCGGGTGGCCACCGCGATCACCGTCGGCGCCACGACCCGGACGGACGCGCGGGCCACGTACTCCAACTACGGCCCCACCGTGGACATCTTCGCGCCCGGCTCCGACATCACGGCCGGCTGGAACACCTCGGACAGCGCCACCTACACCGGTAACGGCACCTCCTTCGCCGCGCCGCACGTCTCGGGCGCCGCCGCGGTCTACCTGACGAACCACCCGGGCGCCTCCCCGGCGGCCGTCGCCACCGCGCTGGTGAACGGGGCGACGTCCAACGTCATCTCGGGCGTCGGCACCGGCTCCCCGAACAAGCTGCTCAAGCTCGTCCCGTAACGAGAACGGTCCTACCACCGCACACCGCACCACCGCACACCGGACCGACGCACCACCGCTCGACGACCGGGGACCCGGGCGTGGGAATGCCTCCCACGCCCGGGTCCCCGGCCCGCGTCACACCCGGGCCCCGTTGTCGGCGACCCGACCGCGACCCGGCAGCGGTCGCGTACGGCCGTCGCCACGCCGGGACCGCCGCGCCGGCGGACCTCCCTTCCCACGCGACTCCATCGCGAGCGCGATCGGCACAGCCGTGAACACGGAGGAGTACGTCCCCACACAGATACCGACGACCAGCGCCAGCGCGAAGTCCCGGAGCGAGTCCCCGCCGAGCACCGCCAGGGCCGTGAGAATGAACAGCGCGCCCATCCCCGTGTTCACCGTCCTGGGCACGGTCTGCAGTACGGCGGTTCGCGCGGCCGGCAGCAGCGGACTGTTGGGCTTCCTCGCCCACAGCTCACGGACCCGGTCGAAGACCACGACCGAGTCGTTGACCGAGTAGCCGATGACGGTGAGCAGCGCGGCCAGGAAGATCCCGTCGACGGGACGGCCCAGCCAGGCGAAGACGCCGACCAGGATCACCACGTCGTGCACCAGCGCGGTCACCGACGCCACCGCGAACGACCACCGGAACCGCACCGACAGATAAAGGAGTTGGGCCCCGACGGCGATCCCCAGCGCGATGAGCGCGTGGCGCCTCAGCTCGTCGCCGAGGCTGGGGCCGATCAGGTCGTCCCGTACCTTCGTGGTCGGTCCGCCCTCCTCGGTCAGGGCGCTTCTGATGGCCGCCTCGGCCCGCTCGCCCGTATCCCCGGTACGTACCGACAGCTCCCGCTCGCCCGACGTGGTGACGTCCGCGTCGGCGAACCCCGCGCCGGCCAGGGCCGTACGAGCCGTGTCGACGTCGACCGGCCGGCTCGTCGTGTACTCCATGAGCCGCCCGCCGGTGAACTCCACCCCGAGATTCAGCCCGCGCAGCGTGACTCCCAGGACGGCGAGGGCCACCACGACCGTCGAGACCACCAGCCACCGCCGCGACCTGCGGAACAGTTGCGGGGCGCGCCGGGTCAGATACGTACGGACCCGGCCCGGCAGGCCGATTCCGTTGACGCGGGGGAAATCGGTGACGAAGCGGGAGCGCGCCGCCAGCTCCGTCAGCGCCCGCGCGATGACCAGGGCGGAGAACATCGACACGAGGACACCGATGGCGAGCGTGACACCGAACCCCTTCACCGGCCCCGATCCGAGGCCGAAGAGGAGGCCCGCGGCGAGCAGCGTCGTCACGTTGGAGTCGAGGACCGCGGTGCGGGCGTTACGGAATCCGGCGGCCAGCGCGGACCGCAGGGTGCGGCCGGACCGGCTCGCGTACTCCTCCCGCGCCCGTTCGAAAGCCAGCACGTTGGCGTCCACGGCCATACCGATGGCGAGGACGAAACCGGCCAGCCCGGGGAGCGTCAGCGTGACGCCGAGCGCGACCAGGGCGGCGTACGAGATCAGCGCGTACCCGGCCAGGGCCAGCGACGCGAGGCCGCCGAAGAGGCGGTACACGAAGGTGATGAACAGGGCGGTCAGGCCGGCGCCGATCACCGCCGCCCGGGCGCTCGCGCTGATCGCCTCGGCGCCCAGCGTCGGTCCCACGGTGCGCTGTTCGGCGACCTCGACCGGTACGGGCAGGGCCCCGCCCTTGATCAGCAGTGCCAGGTTCTTGGCCTCGTCGGCGGAGAACGACCCGCTGATCCGGGTCGTGCCGGACGGCAGTCCGGCACCGCAGTCCACCGAAGGGCTCACCCGCGGTGCGGAGATCACCTGGTCGTCCAGCACGATGGCGACCCGGCGCCGCTCGTCCTGGGGCGGATGGCAGGCCGCCTCTCCGGTGAGACGCGTCCAGGCGCGGGACGCGTCGCCACGGAAGTCGAGGGAGACGAACCAGCCCGCTCCCCGCTGCCCGTCGAACTCCGCGCGGGCGTCCTTCACACCGGCGCCCGAGAGGTCCGAGGGGCCGAGCCTGAGCTTCTGCCCGCTCTCGTCGGGCAGCACCAACTCCTCCGGGGACCCCGGCCGGTCCGGGGCGGAAGCGCCGTCGGCGGCGACGCCGTTGACGGGATGGAAGGTCAACTGGGCGGTCCGGCCCAGCACCTCGGCGGCCTCGCGCGGATCGGTCACATCGGGAAGTTCGACGAGAACACGGTCCTCGCCGGACCGGGTGACGGTCGGCTCCGAGACCCCGAGCGCGTCGATCCGCCGGCGCAGGACCTCCGCCGTACGGTCGGTGCTCTCCCGGTCCGCCTTCGCGGTCGGTGAGTCCTTGGCCTGGAGAACGAGCCGGGTGCCGCCCTGCAGATCGAGCCCCAGCCTGGGGCTCATGGTCAGAGTGATGAACAGCGATACGAGCAGGACGACCGCAGCCAGAACTGCCCGCACCGTGGTGGCGCGAGTCATGGGAATCCTCCGGGAGGGCGCCGGAACGCGCCGCCCCACGGCGGGAATCGGGCCTGGCTCTCAGGCCCGCCCACCTCTACCGAGGGCGGTGCACCGGCGCGGAAACGGGACAGTGCGGATGACTGCTCCCGGAGGGAGGCCCACGGACGTCCGGCAGGCCCGAGAGATTGGTGGTCGGCGCGGCGACACCGGCGGGGGCACCGCGCTCCACGACGGCGCGGGGGACGGAAAGTGCCGTGGGGACCGGCAGCGCGCCGCTGTCGGGCTGCGGCGAGTGCTGCTGCGTACGCTGCTCGCCGGGTGCCCACAGGATCAGACCGGCCGGGGTGCTCGCGGCGCGGGGTGACTGACCCCGTACGTCGCGGGAGCGCTCGGCGCGCGTCGGCCGGTCGGCCTGCTGGGGGAGTGTCCGCTGTACGGGGGTGGCCGCCGCGGCGCCGGCGCTCGCGCCCATGGTGCCGAGCGCGGACGCCGGAGCGGGAGACACCAGCGTGACGACACCGAGAAGCAGCGCCGACAGCACCCCCGCGGCACGCTGCCGGACTCCCCAAGCCGTCCGCCGCACCCGTGAGTTCATCGGCGCGGGGCTCGCGCGACGGGCGCGCGGCTTCCGTGCCTGGACATTCACCGTCACAACGTACCTGGTGCCGGCCGAGGGGGTGTGTCCCTTGCCAGAGCGGTCAGATGAGGGCGGCGCGTACGTCGGCGAGCGCCTCGTCGAGCGTGTCGGCGGTGTTCTCGTGGCCGCTGAACCCCTCGTCCTCGGCGGGGTCGACGGTCCATCCCCAGCCGCTCTCCGGGTGCCCGTCGATCGTCGCCGCGTGTTCGCCCTTGGTGAGGGTGATCGAGAGATTGCCCGCCGGGAAGGCGGTCACCTCGGCGTGCGCGCTCTCGCCGAACGCGTGATGGATGGCGTCGCGGGCTTCCTGCTCCGTGGTCATGGCTGCTCCTGAATGATCGGCGGTCGGTTACGGCCGGCGGACTCGGCGAGGCTAATCGAACATTCTTCTCCAGGCTGATGCCGCGCTCGGCGCTACTTCGCGATCACTCTTCAGGGGGACAGCTCCGTTCGAGTGTCCCGGTCTACCATCGCCGTGTTCCTGCCCGTGCAATTGCATGACGGGATTGCACGGGCCCCCTGTCTGCGGCTTCATCGCCGAGAGGACGGGAAGTCGACAGGGGGTCGACAAGAAGTCGGTTTCTTTCGTACACACAGCCAGGGAGAAGCGTATGGACGGATATCGCAACGGTGTCTCCGCGGGTTCCATCACGGCGGACTGGATCAAGAGCGAGAAGAGTTCGGCCAACGGTCAGTGCGTCGAACTCGCCTCCCTGCCGGGCGGTAAGGTGGCGATGCGCAACTCGACCGATCCCGACGGGCCGGCGCTGATCTTCGAGGCGCCTGAGATGGAAGCCTTCCTGGACGGTGCGAGGAAAGGCGAGTTCGACACCCTGTAGTTCAACTGGTCTGGTTTGAATGCCAGTTCGGTGGGACACGCGTGCTTCGCCGTGCCATGATGAGCCACGCTTATTCATGAACGGAGCACGCGTGTCCCAGCAACCTGATAGCCCGGTCCCGCTTTACGGCCCCGTTTTCCTTCGACCGGGTCTCAATCCGACAGCGGCCGGTATCGTGCTCGGCGCGGAACTGCGCAGAATGCGTGAGGCGCGTAATCTCACCGCCACCCGCTCGGGGAAATTGATCAACGCCTCGGTTTCCAAGGTGAGTCGGCTCGAACGGGCGTTGAGCCCGCCGGATCTGCGGGACGTCGAAGTCCTCGCCGCCAAGTACGGGGCGAACGCGACCGAGCGCGCCCAGCTGAGGCGCCTCGCCCAACGCGCCCTGGAACCGGAGTGGTTCGACCGCTACGCGGACTACGCGGCCTCGTGGATGCAGCGGCTGATCGCGCTGGAGTCCGACGCCGTGTACTTCTGCACCTACGAAGCCCGGATCGCACCCGGGCTCCTCCAGACCGCCGCGTACGCGCGGCAGATCATCAGCGACGGCCTCCGCGTCTCCGAGGGCGACCAGGTGGAGCAGCGTGTCGAGCTGCGGGCGGAGCGCCAGCGGCGGTTCTTCGAGCAGCCCGAGCCGCCCAGGGGGAAGTTCCTCCTCGACCAGTCCGTACTGCTCCGCCAGGTCGGCACCCGACAGACCATGGCCGAGCAACTGCGCAAGCTCCTGGACTACAGCGACCGGCCCGGTGTCAGCATTCAGTTCGTCCCGCTGAACAGCAGCGTCGTGTCCAACCACGGCTCCATGGCGCACCTGCGCTTCGGCCCCCTCGGTCCACCCGCCATGGTGTATGTCGAGGGGGACGACGACGCGACGTACTACGTCAAGCCGGACGAGGTGGAACGCCGGGTGGAGCTGATGCTGCGCCTCAGCCATGAGGCGGCCGCCTCATGGCGGGACAGCCGGGCCATACTGCGGGACGCCGTCAAGCGGTACGAGGACTAGGAACCGTGCCCGGCCGGCTCGGCGCCACCTTCGCCGGCACCTCGGCCAGACCGCCGTACTCCGTCCATTCGATGCTGCGCTGCCGTTGCTGCAGTTCGGAGTTCGGACGCCAGTCCGTGACATCGACCAGACCGGGCGGCTGAATCAGCAGACCGTCGAAGTACCGGTCCACCTCCGCCCGTTCGCGGACCTGGCCCCAGCGGCCGTGGGTCTGCTCCAGCATCATCTCCGTCACCTGGCGCCGCAGTTCGGCGTCGTCGCTGACCAGTTGGCAGATCACCACGAAGCTGCCGGGCCGCAGGCGGTCCACGACACGTGTGACCAGGTCGCCCGGTCCGGCGCTGTCGGGGATGCAGTGCAGGACGGAGTTGAAGAGGACACCGACCGGCTGATCGAGGTCGATGAGCCGCTTGAAGTCGGCGTGCTCCAGGATGTGGTCGGTCTCCAGCATGTCCGACGCGATGACCACGCTCTGGTCGTTCTCGTCGAAGACAGCCTGACCGTGCGCGAGGACAACGGGGTCGTCGTCGACATAGACGACATGTGACCGGGGGTCCACGGCCTGGGCGATCTGATGGACGTTGTTCTGCGTCGGCAGACCGGAGCCGAAATCGACGAACTGCCGAATTCCGTGCTCCTCGGCCATCACGCGCACCACACGTTCCAGGAACCAGCGGTTGTTCCGGGCGAGTTCCTTCGTGGTCGGTGCGACCTTCAGAAGCTGCTCGGACGCCTGCTGGTCGACCTCGTAGTTGTAATGGCCGCCCAGCAGCCAGTCGTACATTCGCGCCGCACTGGGAACGGATAAATCGACACGCCTGTTGTCCGCCAAGGGACAGACTCCTCCCGGTTCGAGCCCCGATCTCGCCAGGGAATACGAACCCATCCTAGGAGGGCGGCCCAAGGCGCACCACCACTTCGCGGGGTGATGATGGCGAAGGGTGGCGCGAACCGGGCGCGCGACATGTGGCCGTTCGCGCCCCGGAGTTGGACGTGCGTCACGGACGAGAAGTGTGTTGCCTCAGTTGTTGGAGTGTCGTGGGGGAGAGTTGCCGCTGGACGGTCAGAAGGGACGCGGCCACCGCCGGCGGTTCGATGCCCATCAGATCGGCGATGGCCGCGGCGGTCATGAACAGCCGCCACCTCAGCAGAGCGATGTCCGCGTGGTCCTGGGGGAGGGTGTCGTACAGTCGCGCGACGGCCGGATCCTGCCCTCCGGCTCCTCCGGCTCCTCCGGCTCCTCCGGCACCGGGGCTCGCGGCCTGGATCTGCGCGCGCAGTTGCCGCCACGCGTCGGCCGTGGGACGGGCGTTCCGCAGAAGGTCGCTCCACCGGCCGCCGACGGCGGTGATGGTCGCCTCGACGGCGGCCCGGCTCGCGGTCTCGTCGACCAGTCTCGCCTGTGCGTAGCGGAGATAGTCGGGCCGGTGCAGCTGAACAAAGGCGGCGAGGCCGAGAAGGCTGTGCTGGTCCGCCGGCCGACCGGGAATCGCTGCGGAAATGCTGAGCGCACTGATATCGTGCGATTGCCCGGAGGACGGATCTATCCAACCTCGGCGAAATTGGTCAAGCATCAGTTCTCCGCTTTTGATCGCTTCGCACCCTGGGTTCTGGCTGGTATCCATTCCCCGGGGCGGGCTCCTTACCGGGAGCTGAAATGACCGTACCGTGTGTCACTCCGCGGCCGTCCTGAATAGCCCCTCATGCAAAGTCAGATTTCCTCGGATGCGCCAAAGGGCATCTCTCGTCCCTGAGTTCGAAACTCGATTCGAATATCGCCTTCCCTTTTCGCGCGGGTGAGTCGTTTTCTTTTCGAATTCGATCGACAGTGGTGAACCTGTCGCGTCGGAGGGGGTGACGGGCGGCCAGCTCACCTCTAACATCCGATGTGTTGGTTCGGTCGGTGGTCAAATCTGGGCGCAAAGTACCCAATTGGGCCTTCGGGGTCGGATGTATCCACGGGATCGCTCGCGGAGGAGTGTCGGAATGCGCAAGGTGATCGGCGTCGTGCTCGCGTTGCTGCTCGCGGCCGGGGCGGTGGCGACGAGCCCGCCCGCGGCGGTCGCCACCCCGACGGACCGGCCCGACGGGCCGTCCGTCCGCGGCATACCGGGCGCGATCGACCTCAGCGCCGACGAAGACCTCGCGGCCTGGCAGCGGCTCCAGTTCGGGATGTTCATCCACTGGGGTCTCTTCTCCGAGCTGGGCGGCGTCTGGAAGGGCGAACCGGTCACCTCCGGGTACAGCGAGCAGATCCAGATGTGGGCCGACATCTCCGAGGAGGAGTATCTGGACGTCGCCGCCCGCTTCCGGCCCGACCGTTTCGACCCCGCCGAGATCTGCTCGCTCGCCAAGCGCGCCGGTATGCGCTACGTCGTCATCACCAGCAAGCACCACGACGGCTTCTCCATGTTCGACACCGCCACCACCGACTACGACGTGACGGACGCGACCCCGTACGGCAAAGACCCCCTGAAGGCGCTCGCCGACGAATGCCGGAGCCAGGGACTGAAGTTCGGCTTCTACTTCTCCCTGGTGGACTGGCACCAGGGCCATGACTTCGACGGTGGCAACAACAATCCGATACCCGCCTCGATGGAACCCGTGATCAAGGCGCAGATCCGCGAGCTGATGACCGACTACGGCGACATCGCCGAGGTGTGGTTCGACATGTCGTCACCCACCGACACACAGAGCGAGGAGTTCGCCGGCATCGTCCGCGAACTCCAGCCGAAAGCGGCGGTCAACAGCAGGGTGTGGAACAACAAGGGCGACTTCCGCACCCTCGGCGACAACGAGATTCCCTCCGTGGCACTCGACGGCGCCTGGCAGACCCCCGCGTCGATCTACCACGACACCTGGGGCTACCGGAGCTGGCAGGTCCGCGACGACCTGCCCGGCAAGATTCGGGACCTCGTTGTTGGACTCACCGGCGTACGGGCCCGTGGCGGCAACTATCTGCTCAACATCGGCCCACGCGGCGACGGTTCGGTCGTCGAGTTCGAGGCGGACGTCCTGCGCGGCATGGGCGACTGGCTCGCCCGCCACCCCGACGCCGTGCTCGACGCGTCCGCCACCCGCTTCGGCGGACAGCCCTGGGGCGAGGTGACGGTCAAGGGACGCGACCTGTTCCTGCACGTCACCGACTGGCCGGAGACGGGTGAACTGCGCCTGCCCGGCCTGGCCACCTCCGTACGGGAGGCCCGCGAGGACGGAGCGGCGGAACGGCTCGACTGGCGGAAGGACGGAGACGACCTCGTCGTCACGCTGCCGGAGACACCACGCGACCAGGTGCTCCCCGTGGTCAAGGTCGAACTCGGCGGCGAGCTGCGGATCATCCCGCCGAGCACCGTCTCCCTCGGCCGCGACGGGGCCGTCGCCCTCGGCGCGGCGGACATCGAGCAGGGCTACAGCTACGCCGACGACGGCAGCTACCCCACCACCCGGCGGACCACCGTGCGTCACACCGCGTACGTCACCGCCGACCACGCCGGGCAAGTGTCGCTGGCGGTACGGGGAGAGGCCCGCCCGGACGCGCTCTACCGCCTCCAGGTCGGTTCACGGGCCCGGCTGGTGAAGGGCGAGGACCTGACCCGCGAGGCCGCCGGCCCCTTCACCGTACGACCCGGCCAGGTCACCCCCGTAACCCTCACCCTCGCGCGGCCGGACCACGCGGGCGAGGACCTCGGGCTACGCCTCGACGCGCTGCTCGTCGCCCCCACCGGAAGCGTCGTCTCCTGGGCCCGGCCGCCGGCCCGGCTCACCGTCGGCACGGTGACGGACGTCCCGGTCCAGGTGACGAACCTCGGCCGGACCGCGGCGCACGGCACCCTCGCGCTGCGGGCGCCCGCCGGGTGGACCACGGGCGGGGGAGCGAAGTTCAGCGGCCTGGGGGCGGGCCGCACCCACACCGTCTCGGCCCCCGTGTCCGTGCCGACGGAGACCGGGACCGGCCCGGCCGCACTCGAAGCGGTCGTGACCGGCGGCGGACGGAAGGTACTCGAACTCACCAGCCACGTCGAGGTCGTACTGCCCAATGTGGCGCGCGGCAGGACGGCGACCCAGTCGAGCACGGCGTGGGACGGGGTCGCCGGCCGCGCGGTGGACGGGAACACCGCGGGGGACTATCTGCGCGACAACACCACGACCCACACCGCGGAACCCTCCCGCGAGGCGTGGTGGCAGGTCGATCTGGAGCGGTCCCACACCATCGACACCGTCGAGATCTGGAACCGCACCGACTGCTGCGCGGAACGCCTCGCGGACTACTGGGTGCTGGTCTCCGACACCCCGTTCACCTCGGACTCACTGGAGGAGGCGCGCACCGCACCGGGTGTGACCGCCGTCCACCGCGAGGACCGGGCGGGGCGCCCGACGAGCGTCGAACTCGCCGGGGCGAAAGGCCGCTACGTACGCGTCCAGCTCGCGTCCCCGACGAACCCGCTGTCCTTGACGGAGGTCGCCGTCAGGGCCAGATAGCGGCTCGCGACCCCGCGCGTGAGCCCGCTCAGTACTGCTCGGCGATCCAGTCGTACCAGTCCCGCATCCCCTCACCGGTGGTCGCCGACACGGCGAGCAGCCGCAGGCCCGGGTTGACGGAGCGGGCGTACTCCTCGCAGCGGGCCATGTCGAAGTCGACGTACGGCAGGAGGTCGATCTTGTTGATGATCACCAGGTCCGCGGCTGCGAACATATAGGGGTACTTGAGCGGCTTGTCCGTGCCCTCGGTGACCGAGATGATCACGACCCGGCTGCGCTCGCCGAGGTCGAAGAGGGCGGGGCAGACCAGATTGCCGACGTTCTCGACCAGGACGAGCGATCCGGACTCCGGCGTCAGGGTCGTGAGCGCGTCCCGCATCATCTCCGCGTCGAGATGGCATCCCGCGCCCGTGTTGACCTGGACGACGGTGCTGCCGGCGCGCTTGATCCGCTCGGCGTCGAGCATCGTCTCCTGGTCGCCCTCGATGACCGCGACCGGGCGGTGGCCGACGAAGTCCCTGATGGTGCGTTCGAGGAGAGTGGTCTTGCCGGCGCCGGGCGAACTCATCAGGTTCACCGCCACGATGCCCTGTTCGGCGAGCCAGGCGCGGTTACGGGTCGCCAGGTCCTCGTTCTTGGCGAGGACCCGCTGTTCGAGGGTGATGGTCTCGCCGCCGTCCGCCGCCCCGCGGATCGCGGTCGGCCGGGCGTGACCGTGGTGTTCGTCGTGGCCGTGATCGTGGCCGTGGCCGTGGCCGGGATCGCCGTCGTGCGGGTGGGTGTGGGGCACGGCGACTCGCGTCCCGCCGCCCCCCGCGCTTCCGTCCGAGCAACCGCACGTACCGCACATAGGTCAGCCCACTCTCATGGAGATGATCTGTAGTTCCTGGCCCGACGTGATCTCCACATCGGCGCTCCCGCACGGACACAGCAATACAAGATCCGCCAGGGTGAAGTCCTCCGAACACGCCCGGCAGCGCGCCGTTCCCGGAGGTTGCTCGATTTCGAGCGTCGCGCCCGCCGCGACCGTGCCCGCGGTGGTCAGATCGAAGCAGAAGCGCATGGAGTCGGGCACCACCGCGGTCAGCATTCCCACCCGGACACTGACGGTATGCACCGGCCTTCCGGCGGCGCGCTCGCATACCGCGTCGACAATGCTCTGCGTGATCGACAATTCATGCATCGACTGGCCGGCCTTTCCCAAGTCACCCAATTGGCCCAGCCCCGGCCGGGCGAAACAGGTAGGGCCGCCCGGACGAAACTCGTGTTGACAGAACGCTCGGGCCGATCCTAGATGGTAGCAATGTGAGCGACGCCACACCCATGAGATTCGTGGGTATCGGGTGGACCAATCCCGGAAGGCAGCGGTGCTATGCCGACAGAAGCGGCGAAAAAAGCCGAGGACACGCTGATTCACGTGCTGTGGATCAATGCCGGACTGAGCTGTGACGGGGACTCGGTCGCACTGACCGCCGCGACCCAGCCCAGCATCGAGGAAATCGCACTCGGCGCGCTGCCCGGCCTTCCGCAGATCGCCGTCCACTGGCCGCTGATCGATTTCGAATGCGGCCCCAACGGCGGCGCCGACGACTTCCTGGAGTGGTTCTTCAAGGCGGACCGCGGGGAGCTGGAGCCTTTCGTCCTGGTCGTCGAAGGCTCGATTCCCAACGAGAAGCTGCACGACGAGGGTTACTGGTCGGGCTTCGGCAACGACCCGGCGACCGGCCAGCCCATGACCACCAGCGAGTGGCTCGACCGGCTGACGCCCAAGGCCACGGCGGTCGTCGCGGTCGGCACCTGCGCCACGTACGGCGGCATCCACGCCATGGCGGGCAACCCCACCGGCGCCATGGGCGTGCCGGACTACCTGGGCTGGGACTGGAAGTCCAAGGCCGGGATCCCCATCGTGTGCGTCCCCGGCTGCCCCATCCAGCCGGACAACCTCTCCGAGACGCTCACCTATCTGCTCTACATGGCCACCGACCAGGCCCCGATGATCCCCCTCGACGACGAACTGCGTCCGACCTGGCTATTCGGCCAGACCGTGCACGAGGGCTGCGACCGGGCCGGCTACTACGAGCAGGGCGACTTCGCCACGGAGTACGGCTCGCCCAAGTGCATCGTGAAGCTGGGCTGCTGGGGTCCGACCGTGAAGTGCAACGTGCCCAAGCGCGGCTGGATGAACGGCATCGGCGGCTGCCCCAACGTCGGCGGTATCTGTATCGGCTGCACCATGCCCGGATTCCCCGACAAATTCATGCCGTTCATGGACGAGCCCCCGGGCGGGAAGCTCTCCACGAATGCCGTCGGCCTGTACGGGGCGACGATGCGGCGCCTGCGCCACATCACCACCCACACCCTCGACCGCGAGCCGAAGTGGCGTAAGCGCGGCAAGGAACTCACCACCGGCGCCACCCGCAACTGGTAATCCGGAGAATGCCCCATCGGCCACCGATCCGGCGGCCGATGGGGCTCTCGGCTGGTAACCACCCGGCAGCACCTGGCAATTCACCGCTCCACGACATCGCGAAACGGAAAGAAGAGGCGGACCCATGACGGCGACGAGCCAGGGAAAAGACGAACTGGTGGAGATGGCGTGGGATCCCATCACCCGAATCGTCGGGAGTCTGGGTATCTACACGAAGATCGACTTCAAGCAGAAGGTCGTCGCCGAGTGCCACAGCACCAGCTCGATCTTCCGCGGCTATTCGGTCTTCATGAAGGGCAAGGACCCGCGCGACGCCCACTTCATCACCAGCCGGATCTGCGGAATCTGCGGTGACAACCACGCCACCTGTTCCTGTTACGCGCAGAACATGGCGTACGGCGTGAAGCCGCCGCACCTCGGTGAGTGGATCGTGAATCTCGGCGAGGCCGCCGAGTACATGTTCGACCACAACATCTTCCAGGAGAATCTGGTCGGGGTCGACTACTGCGAGAAAATGGTCGCCGAGACCAATCCCGGCGTACTCGAACAGGCAAACCGCACCGCGTCGCCCCACGCGGAGGACCACGGGTACAAGACCATCGGCGACATCATGCGGTCGCTGAACCCCTTCACGGGCGAGTTCTACCGCGAGGCCCTTCAGGTCAGCCGGATGACCCGCGAGATGTTCTGCCTCATGGAGGGCCGCCATGTGCACCCCTCCACGCTCTACCCCGGCGGGGTGGGCACGGTGGCGACCATCCAGCTCATGACGGACTACATCACCCGGCTCCAGCGCTACGTGGAGTTCATGAAGAAGGTCGTGCCCATGCACGACGACCTCTTCGACTTCTTCTACGAGGCGCTGCCCGGCTACGAGCAGGTCGGCAACCGCCGGATCCTGCTCGGCTGCTGGGGCTCCTTCCAGGACCCGGAGCACTGCAACTTCGAGTACAAGGACATGACCGACTGGGGTCGGAAGATGTACGTGACCCCCGGTGTCGTCGTGGACGGCAAGCTCGTCACCACGGACCTGGTGAAGATCAACCTCGGCATCCGCATCCTGCTCGGCTCGTCGTACTACAACGACTGGGACGAGCAGGAGATGTTCGTGACCCACGACCCGCTCGGCAACCCGGTCGACAAGCGGCACCCGTGGAACCAGCACACCAACCCGCAGCCGCAGAAGCGCGACCTCGGCGACAAGTACAGCTGGGTCATGTCGCCGCGCTGGTTCGACGGCAAGGACTACCTCGCGCTCGACACCGGCGGCGGCCCGCTCGCCCGGCTGTGGGTCACCGCGCTAGCCGGTCTCGTCGACATCGGCTACATCCAGGCCACCGGCAACAGCGTGAAGATCAACCTCCCCAAGACCGCGCTCAAGGGCCCGGTCGAGCTGGAGTGGCACGTCCCGCGCTGGAGCAACACCATCGAGCGCAACCGGGCGCGGACCTACTTCCAGGCGTACGCGGCGGCCTGCGCCCTGCACTTCGCCGAGAAGGCGCTCGTGGAGATCCGGGCCGGCCGCACCAAGACGTGGGAGAAGTTCGAGGTCCCGGAGGAGGCCGTCGGCTGCGGCTTCACCGAGGCCGTACGCGGTGTGCTCTCGCACCACATGGTGATCAAGGACGGCAAGATCGCCAACTACCACCCGTACCCGCCGACCCCGTGGAACGCGAGCCCGCGTGACACCTACGGGACGCCGGGGCCCTACGAGGACGCGGTGCAGGGCCAGCCGATCTTCGAGGAGAACGACCGGGAGAACTTCAAGGGCATCGACATCATGCGTACGGTCCGCAGCTTCGACCCCTGTCTGCCCTGCGGCGTGCACATGTATCTCGGTGAGGGCAAGAAGCTGGAGCTGCTGCACTCGCCCACGCAGTCCGCGGGCAGTGAG
Organism: Streptomyces sp. NPDC057307; assembly: GCF_042667665.1. Classification (NCBI taxonomy): domain Bacteria; kingdom Bacillati; phylum Actinomycetota; class Actinomycetes; order Kitasatosporales; family Streptomycetaceae; genus Streptomyces; species Streptomyces sp. NPDC057307. The sequence continues at coordinate 67,610 of NZ_JBHUZM010000008.1, forward strand.
TGACGTGACCGAAGTGACCGAGGCGTCGTCCAAGGCGCCCGAGGCGACCGAGTCGTCCGAGGCGTCCGAGGCGTCCGAGGCGTGGCGGGCGACCGGAGAGCGTATCGACACCCTGATCGCCGCCAGCGCGGCCGGCGGTGTCGTGGCCCGCGAGCGCAGCGAGGAACTGGTACGGCTCGTCACCGACTTCTACGGCGCCGGCCTCGAACGCCTCCTCGACCTCGTCCACGAGCACGGGCGGCTGGACGACAAGATCCTCGCCGCCCTCGCCGACGACGACCTGGTGGCCAGCGTGCTGCTGGTGCACGGACTGCACCCGTACAGCGTGGCGACACGCGTCGAGAACGCGCTGGACAGCGTACGGCCGTACCTCGGCTCGCACGGCGGTGACGTCGAGCTCCTGGGCATCACGGACGAAGGAGCCGTACGGCTGCGGCTGTTGGGCAGTTGTGACGGCTGCCCGTCCTCCTCCGCCACCCTCGAACTCGCCGTACAGGGCGCGGTCGAGGCGGCGGCGCCGGAGATCACCACGATCGAGGTCGAGCCCGCCCAGGGGGCCGCGGCCGAGGCCGCGGGACCGCTGGTGCCCGTGGACGCCCTCTTCTCCCGGCTACACGACGCGGACCCCGGCAACGCCGGCGTGGACGCGGGCGCGACATGGGAGTCGGTCCCCGCCCTGCTCGCTCTGGAGTCCGGCGGCGTGGAGCGCTTCACCGCCGGTGGCCTGCCGGTGGTGGCCTGCCGGATCGGCCCCGACCTGTTCGCCTTCCGCGACCGGTGCGCCCGGTGCGAGCGCCCGATGGAGGGCGCCACCCTGGCCCGCCGGCTCGGCGGCGGCTCGGGCGACGGGGTGCTGCGCTGCTCCGCCTGCCACGCGCACTACGACGTACGGCGGGCCGGTGCCTGCCTCGACGCGGAGGCCGACGGGGCGCATCTGGACCCGTTGCCGCTGCTCGCGGACGGGGCGTCGGTCTCGGTCGCCGTACCGGCCACGCCCGTGGCCGCGACATGAGCGCGCCCACGGGCCGCCGCACCGTGCCCCAGGGCCGCGCCGCGTCCCCGGTCGCCGCGCTGCTGCGGGTCAGCCGCAACCGGCCCGAGCCGGTCGTCGGTGAGCGCTGCGAGATGTGCGCCGCGCCGATCGGCGAGGAGCACCAGCATGTGGTGAACCTGGAGAGCCGCAGCCTGATGTGCGGCTGCCGCGCCTGCTATCTCCTGTTCACGGACGACGGCGCGCAACTGCGCTACCGCGCGGTCCCCGACCGGTATCTGCGCTTCGACGGGCTCCCGTTGGACGCGCGCACCTGGGACGAGCTGCAGATTCCGGTGGGTCTGGCCTTCCTCTTCCGCAACTCCCTGCAGGACCGCACCATCGCCTTCTACCCCGGCCCGGCCGGGGCCACCGAGTCGGAGCTGCCCCTCGACGCGTGGTCGACCATCGTCGAGGCCAACCCCGAACTGGCCGTGCTGCGGCCGGACGTCGAGGCGCTGCTCGTACGCCGCACCGACGCGGGTGGCGGCGGCGGAGGGCGCGAGATCGCCGCGTCCTGCCACCTGGTCCCGATCGACGCGTGCTACGAACTGGTCGGGCGACTGCGCACACTGTGGCGCGGCTTCGACGGCGGCCGGGAGGCGCACGACGCGATGGACGCCTTCTTCGCGCACGTCCAGGCCCGAAGCAAGCCCGCGCCTCCCGTGCCCACCAAGGTTGTTGACGAAGCGTCAGCACCGGTCGGCGCCGGGGGCGATGGCTCATGAGCGGTCCGACAGCCCCGGGGCTGGAGTTCTCCGTACAGGACATCGTCGCCGAGCCGTACAGCGCCACGCCCCAACTGACCGCGCGACTGCGGATCGAGGACGGCACGGACGAGCGGATCCACGCGATCGTGCTGCGTTGCCAGGTCCGTATCGAACCGCAGCGCCGCCACTACGGACCGGCCGAACAGGAGTCCCTGCGCGGCCTGTTCGGGGAGCGCGAGCGCTGGTCGGACACGCTGCGGCCGTTCCAGTGGATGCAGTGCCACACCACCGTGCAGGGCTTCACCGGCTCCACCGAGGTCGACCTCGCGCTGCCCTGCACCTACGACTTCGACGTCGTCGGCTCCCGCTATCTGCACGCGCTCGGCGACGGGACGGTGCCGATCAGCCTGCTCTTCTCGGGCACCGTCTTCACCAAGGGTGGCGGCAACGGCGCTGGCAGCGGCGGCGGTTCGGGCTTCGGCGTACGGCAGGTGCCCTGGGACTGCGAGGCGCGCTATCAGCTGCCGGTCGCCGTGTGGCGGCAGATGATCGCGGCGCACTTCCCCAACTCCGGCTGGATCAGGCTGGATCACGACGTGCTGGCCAGCTTCGCCGACTTCCGGGAGCGGCGCGGACTGATCAGCTGGGACGAGACGGTGACCACGGTGCTGGCGGACGCGCGGGCGCGGGCCGCCGCCGACGAGATCGGTGAGGTGGTCACATGACCCCGGCGACGCCCGTCAGTCCGGTCGTTCCCCCGGTGGGGCTCGACCATGTCCGTACGATCGCCGACGCGGTCCTGTACGAGGGCTACCTGCTCTACCCGTACCGAGCCAGCTCCCACAAGAACCGATCGCGCTGGCAGTTCGGCGTCCTCGGCCCGCCGGACGCGTCGCCCGGGAGCTTCGCCGAGGCGCCGGGCATGGCGATGCAGTGTCTGCTGACCCCGCCCGGCGAGACACCCGAGGGCGCGAGCGCCCAGGTCACCGTGGTTCTCCGCTTCCTCCAGCTCCAAGTGCGCGAAGTGCAGAAGCTGGAGGAGGACGGCAGCCACACCCCCGTAGGCGAACTGACCGTGGACGGTGTGTCGGTGCTCAGCTGGGACGAGGCCGTGGAGCGGGAAATCGCCCTCGGCGGCGTCCCGTTGGACCGGCCGACGGACCGGCCGCTCACCGTCGCGGGCGGCGAGGACATCGAGCCGGTCACCGACGCGCGGGGCGTCACGGTGGGCCGTATCGTCCGCCGCCGTGCCGAACTGGCCGCCCGGGTCCGTACCGAGACCGCCCTCGACGACGGCTTCGTCCGGCTGACCGTCTCGGTCGACAACGAACACGCGGCGACGGCCGCCGACAAGGACGCGGCGATCCGCGCCTCGCTGATCGGCTCACACCTGCTGCTGCGGGCGCGGGGCGTGCGGTTCGTCTCCCTGCTGGAGCCGCCCGCCGAGGCGTCCGCCGCCGCCGGCCGCTGCAGGCAGCGCCGTTGCTGGCCCGTACTGGCGGGGGCGAAGGGCAGCACGGACACCGTGCTCGGCGCGCCGATCATCCTGTACGACCACCCGGAGGTGGCCGAGCAGAGTGCCGGGGCCCTCTTCGACTCCACCGAGATCGACGAGATCCTGACGCTCCGGGTGATGACCATGACGGACGTGGAGAAGGCGGAGGCGCGGGCGACCGATCCACGCGCCCGCGAGATCATCGACCGCTGCGACGCCATGTCACCGGCCGACCTCCAGCAGCTCCACGGACTGCTGAGCGACCCGCACGCCGATCCGTACGGCGATCCGCGCGTCGAACCGCTCGTTGATCCGTACGCCGCCCCGCACGTCGACCCGCGCGACAGGCGTGTGGATGCGCCTGACTCGCCTGCCGATCTGCGGGACGCCGAGCCGGCCCCCTTCGACACCGGCGGCGCGCCCTGGTGGGACCCGGCGGCCGACGCCGCCGTGTCGCCCGGCTCCGACGCCGTCATGATCGACGGGGTCGCCGTCGCCAAGGGCAGCCTCGTCCGCGTACACCCGTCCCGCCGCGCCGACGCGCAGGACCTCTTCTTCGCGGGCCAGGTGGCACGGGTGACCGCCGTGCTCTCGGACGTCGACGGCGGCGTACACGTCGCCCTCGTCCTGGTCGACGACCCGGCGGCCGACATGCACGACTGGTACGGCCGCTACTTCTACTTCGCCCCCGACGAGCTGGAACCCCTGCCTGACATCCCCGGCACCTCCGGCACCCCCGATTCACCGGAACACCGGAAGGAGAACCCCTCGTGAGAATCCTCGGAATGGTCACCGCGGGTGCGGCCGCCGCCATGGCGGTCGTCGCCGTCGCCGTCGGCGTGCGCTCGATCCCCGACATCCGCAGATACGTCCGCATGCGCGCGATGTGAGCGCGTGCACGAATGAGAGGAGCATCCGATGACTGACACCGCACGTGGACACCACGACGAAGAACCGCAGGAGGAGCGGGGCCCGAAGGGGTCGCGCGACACCGGGTCGGACCAGCCCTCCGGCGGTCCCGCCGACCGGCCCGCCGGCCGCTCCGACAAGAAGTCGGACACCTCGGTGAAACCGCAGAAGCCCACCGACCCGGACGCGCCGAACCTCCAGTCCGGCGGAAACTGACGCGACGTGACCAGAGGCGTGCTCGTTGCCGGCATCGGCAATCTCTTCCTCGGCGACGACGGTTTCGGCCCTGAGGTCGTACGCCGGCTCGCCGCCGACCCCGGTGCGCCGCTCCCCGGCGGCGTCCGGGTCGTCGACTACGGCATCCGTGGCATGCACCTCGCGTACGACCTGCTCGACGGGTACGACGCGCTGGTGCTGGTCGACGCGTACCCGGGTGGCGGCGCACCCGGCGAGCTGACCGTTCTGGAGGTCGGTCCGGACGACCTCGGAGCGGGTGAATTCGACGCACACGGCATGAATCCGGTATCTGTCCTGTCAAATCTGGGCCAACTGGGCGGTACGCTTCCGCTCACCCACGTTGTGGGATGCACCCCCGCCGACGTCGAGGAGGGCATCGGCCTCAGTGAGGCCGTCGCCGCCGCCGTACCCGGAGCGGTGGCGGAGGTGCGCGCGTTGGTCCGGCGGCTGTCGGCGGCCGGACCCGCGTCCACGCCCGAAGCCGCATCCACATCCGCATCCGCGGCAGCCCGGACCCGGAGGTCCTGATCATGTGTCTCGGCATCCCCGGGCGAGTGGTGGAGATCGTCGAGGGGTACGCGGACCAGCTCGCCCTCGTGGATGTGGAGGGCGCCCGGCGCCGTATCAACGTCGGCATGCTCGACGCGCCCCCGGCCGCCGGCGACTGGGTCCTGCTGCACATGGGCTTCGCGATGGAGATCATCGACGCGGAGAAGGCGGCGGAAGCGCTGTCGGGCCTGGAGATGATGGGCAGCGGCGCCCGCGAGCCGGAGGCCGACGAGCCGGGAGTCCGTGCGACTGACGGCTATCTGCCGGAGGCCGTCGAGCCCCGAGCCGTCGAAAACCAACAGCCGCGTGTACGGCGGCGGTTCGAGGTACGCGGGGTCGTCCAGGGCGTGGGCTTCCGCCCGTTCGTCTACGTCACCGCCGCCGCACTCGCGCTCACCGGCTCCGTGGCCAACACCGGCTCCGGCGTCGTGGCCGAGGTGGAGGGCCACGCCGACGCGGTCGCGGAGTTCGGCCGCCGGCTGCAGGCCGACCCGCCCCCGCTGGCCGTCGTGGAGTCCGTGTCCGTGACGGATCAACCAACCACCGGGGGAGCGGAGTTCGTCATCGCGGACTCCAGCACGGCCGACCGGGTACGCACCCTGGTCTCGCCCGACACCGCGACCTGCCAGGACTGTCTGGCCGAACTGGGCGATCCGGCCGACCGCCGCTACCGCCACCCCTTCATCACCTGCACGCACTGCGGCCCGCGCTTCACGATCGTCACCGGTCTGCCCTACGACCGCGCGGCGACGACCATGGCGGCGTTCGAGATGTGCGACGACTGCCGCGCGGAGTACGGCGACCCGCGCGACCGCCGCTTCCACGCCCAGCCGATCGCCTGCCACGCCTGCGGCCCACGTCTCGAACTCATCGGCGGGAACGGCGAAGTGATCGGCGACGGCGACCAAGCGCTGCGCGCCGCAAGGCAGTTGCTCGCCGAGGGGAAGATCGTCGCGGTCAAGGGACTGGGCGGCTACCACCTCGCCTGCGACGCCCGCGACGAAGCGGCCGTCACCGAACTACGGCGCCGTAAGCAGCGCGGCGGCAAGCCCTTCGCCGTCATGGTCGCGGGCCTCGACGTCGCCGAGCGACTGGTGACGACGGGGGAGGACGAGCGGGCTCTCCTGAGCGGTGGCAGAAAGCCGATCGTCCTGCTGCCGCGCCGTACCCCGACGGCGGGCGCCGGCGTCGCCGCCGCCGTGGCGCCCGGTAACCCGGACCTCGGTGTGCTGCTCCCGTACACCCCGCTGCACGTCCTCCTCCTCGGCATCGGCGACGACACCCCCGGCCCCGACGTACTCGTCATGACCTCCGGCAACCGGTCCGGCGAGCCCATCGTGACCGACGACGCGAAGGCGCTGACCGAACTCGCCCCGCTGGCCGACGCCTGGCTCCGGCACGACCGCCCCATCCAGGTGCCGTGCGACGACTCGGTCAGCCGGTTCGTCGCGGGCGCCGAACTGCCCCTGCGCAGGTCGCGCGGTTACGCGCCGCTGCCCCTCGCGCTGCCCTTCGACATCCCGCCGCTGCTCGCCGCCGGCGCCGACCTGAAGAACACGTGCGCGCTCGGCGAGGGCGGCTACGCCTGGGTCAGCCAGCACATCGGCGACATGGACGACCTCTCCACGGTCGACGCGCTGACCCGCACGGCGGCCCATCTCGGGCTGCTGACCGGTGTCGAACCGGAACAGCTCGTGGCGGACGCGCACCCCGGCTACCGCTCCGGCGACTGGGCCCGCGCGCACGCCAAGGGCCGGGCCGTACGCACCGTGCAGCACCACCACGCGCACATCGCGTCCGTGATGGGCGAGCACGGTCTCGGCCCCGACGAGAGCGTCATCGGCTTCGCGTACGACGGCACCGGCCACGGCCCCGACGGCGCGGTGTGGGGCGGCGAGACGCTGATCGCCGACTACAAGTCGTACCGCAGGGCGGCCCACTTGGCGTACGTACCGCTCGCGGGCGGTGACGCGAGCGTGCTGCGGCCGTACCGAATGGCACTCGCGCATCTGCGCGCCGCCGGGATCCCCTGGGACGAGAAACTGCCCGCCGTCGCCGCCTGCCCGGCAGACGAACGGGACGTGCTGGCACACCAGTTGGCGACGGACTTCGGCTGTGTGCCGACATCGAGCATGGGCCGGCTGTTCGACGCGGTGGCCTCACTCGCGGGCGTACGGCACCAAGTGGCGTACGAGGCGGAAGCCGCGATCGCGCTGGAGGGCCTCGCCAGATCGGCGCCGGAGGAGCCCGCCGGAAGCGCCTACGCCTTCGGGCTGCCGACCGGGCCCGATGCCGGAGAGCCGATCGTCGCCGACCCCGGCCCGGTGATCCGGGCGGTGGTCTCCGACGTACGCGCGGGCGTTCCGCCGGAGCTGATCGCCGGGCGCTTCCACGCGGCCGTCGCGGCCCTGACCGTCGACCTCGCGGAACTGTGCCGGCAGCGGACCGGACTCGGCGTGGTGGCTCTCGGCGGCGGGGTCTTCCAGAACGCCGTCCTGCTCGAATCGACCCAACGAGCCCTGAGAGCGGCGGACTTCACCGTCCTGCGTCCCCGTCTGCTGCCGCCCAACGACGGCGGCATCGCCTTCGGCCAACTGCTGGTCGCGGCGTCCGGCTGACCCCGCCGAACGCGCATCAGGTCACACCATCCAGAGAGAAGGAAGAGGCGCCATGTGTCTGGCAGTCCCCGGGCGGGTGCTCAGTACGGCCGAGGTCGACGGCACCGTGATGGCCCAGGTCGACTTCGGCGGCGTACGTAAGGAGGTCTGCCTCCAGTACATCCCCGACGCGGAGATCGGCGAATACGTCGTCGTCCACGTCGGCTTCGCCATCCAGCGGCTCGACGAGACGTCGGCCCTGCGCACGTTGGCGAACTTCGAGCAACTCGGGCTCCTGGAGGAGGAGTTCGGCGACGGCTTCGAACTCGCCGCCAGACAGCGGGAATCAGTGGAAGGCACCGGACAGTGAAGTACCTCGACGAGTTCAGCGACCCCGATCTCGCCAAGCGGCTGGTCGACCAGATCCACGCGGTCACCACCCGCCCCTGGGCGATGATGGAGGTCTGCGGCGGCCAGACCCACTCGATCATCCGGCACGGTATCGACCAACTGCTGCCCGACGGAGTGGAGATGATCCACGGGCCGGGCTGCCCGGTCTGTGTGACCCCGCTGGAGATCATCGACCGGGCGCTGGCGATCGCCGCCCGCCCCGGTGTCATCTTCTGCTCCTTCGGCGACATGCTGCGGGTGCCCGGCAGCAGCCAGGACCTGTTCTCGGTGAAGAGCGCGGGTGGCGACGTACGCGTCGTGTACTCCCCGCTCGACGCGTTGAAGATCGCCCGAGACAACCCCGACAGGGAAGTCGTCTTCTTCGGCATCGGTTTCGAGACGACCGCCCCCGCCAACGCCATGACGGTCCATCAGGCCCGACGTCTCGGCGTACGGAACTTCTCCCTGCTCGTCTCGCATGTGCTCGTACCGCCCGCGATCGCCGCCATCATGGAGTCCCCCACCTGCCGGGTACAGGCGTTCCTCGCCGCCGGGCACGTGTGCAGCGTGATGGGGACCTCCGAGTACCCGCCGCTGGCGGAGAAGTACCAAGTCCCCATCGTCGTCACGGGATTCGAACCGCTCGACATCCTCGAAGGCGTCCGCCGCACAGTTCTGCAGCTCGAACAGGGCCGCCACGAGATGGAGAACGCCTACCCCCGCGCCGTACGCGACGAGGGCAACCTCCCCGCCATGGAGATGCTGCGCGACGTCTTCGAGGTCACCGACCGGACCTGGCGCGGCATCGGCATGATTCCCGGCAGCGGGTGGCGACTGTCGGAGAAGTACGCGGAGTTCGACGCCGAGCGCAGATTCGACGTGGCCGACATCCGCACCGCCGAGTCGGCGCTGTGCCGCTCGGGCGACGTACTCCAGGGACTGATCAAGCCGCACGAGTGCGCCGCCTTCGGCAAGGAGTGCACCCCGAGGAATCCGCTGGGCGCCACGATGGTGTCCTCCGAAGGCGCGTGCGCCGCGTACTTCACCTACCGCCGACTGGAACTGGTCGATGCGAAGTGACTGAGACCGAGACTCAGAGCCAGACCGATACCGAGACCGAGATCCGGGGCGGGGCCGGGACGACCGACCACGTACCCGCCCCGGCGCCCGTACCCGACGGCAACGGCCTCGACTTCGAGAGCTGGACCTGCCCCGTCCCCCTCCGCACGACCCCGACGGTCGTCATGGGCCACGGCGGTGGCGGGGCGATGTCGGCCGAGCTGGTCGAGCACCTCTTCCTTCCCGCGTACGGCTCCGCCGCCGCACCCGAACTGGGCGACTCCGCCGTACTCACCGTCGGCGACGGCACCCGACTGGCCTTCTCCACCGACTCGTTCGTGGTCAGGCCGATGTTCTTCCCCGGCGGTTCCATCGGGGACCTCGCCGTCAACGGCACCGTCAACGACCTGGCGATGTCCGGCGCGACGCCGCTGTTCATGTCGTCCGCGTTCATCCTCCAGGAGGGCACGGCGCTCAGCGATCTCGGCCGGATCGCCCAGGACATGGGCGCGGCGGCACGGGCGGCCGGGGTCCGGCTGGTCACCGGCGACACCAAGGTCGTCGACAGCGGCAGCGGTGACGGCGTCTACGTCAACACCTCGGGGATCGGGGTGATCCCCGAGGGCGTCGACATCGGCCCGCGCCGCGCCGCGCCCGGCGACGCCGTGCTGATCAGCGGCGACATCGGGGTGCACGGTGTGGCCGTGATGAGCTGCCGGGACGGCCTGGACTTCGGTACGACGGTCGAGAGCGACACCGCGCCCCTGCACGGGCTGGTCGGCGCGATGCTCGCCACCGGCGCCGACATCCATGTGCTGCGCGACCCCACACGCGGTGGCGTCGCCGCCTCGCTGAACGAGATCGCCGCCGCGTCGGGGGTCGGCGTCGAACTGATCGAGCGGGACCTGCCCGTACCGCACACCGTGCGCGACGCGTGCAGCCTGCTCGGGCTCGACCCGCTCCAGGTGGCGAACGAGGGAAAGCTGATCGCGATCGTCCCCGCGGACCGCTCCGACGAGGTCCTCGCCGCCCTCCAGGCGCATCCGCTGGGACGCGGAGCCCGCCGGATCGGCACCTGCGTACCCGACCACCCCGGCATGGTGGTGGCCAGAACCGGGCTCGGCGGCTCCCGGGTCGTCGCTCTCCCCGTCGGCGAACAACTCCCGAGGATCTGCTGAATGAGCGAGCGCGGCGCGGTCCTCTTCGCGCGGTACGCCTACCCGCCCAACGAACTCGGCTACTGCGGCCCCACGGACTCCGCGGCGCTGCTGCGCCCCGCCGACACCGAGGGCATCGAGCGGGGCGCCCGCCAGTTCGAGGGCGCCTGGTGCTACCTCGAATTCCTCGCCGAGACGGCCGGCCTCGACGACCCGCTCGACGAGCGCGTCGTCGAGGCGTACTGGATCGGCAACGACCTCCTGGACCGGGCCGACCCGGCGGCCCTGCTGGCCCGTATGCGCGACCGCTTCCGCGGCCAGTTGGGCGGCACCTGGCGCGAGGCGTCCGACCGCGCCCTCGCCCACCACAGCTTCCAGGTCTTCGACGTCTACCCGTGGGCGGAGTTGCTGCGCTCCTCGGGCAATCCGACGGCGCTGTCGGTCCTCGGCCAGTGCCGCATCCGCACGGGCGTGGTCCGCTCGGTCGCGGGCGAGTCGGCCACGGTCGAGTCCCGCCCGCTCACCTGGACGGGTACGGCCCTGATCCCCGGACCGCCCCGCGAGGAGTCCGTGCGCTGGTCGACGGGGGGCCGCTCGCTGATCCCGGGGCTCGCGCCCGGGGACCTCGTGGCGCTGCACTGGGACTGGGTGTGCGACGTGGTCACGGAGGCGCAGGCGGCCCGCATCGAATCGACCGAGGCCGGGCAACTCGCGGCGCTGGAGTGTGCGCCCGCGCCGGGCTGACGCGCGGTCCGACGCGCACGCGGACCCGCGGGCTGCCCCGCAGGCTGACGCGTGGTCAGGCGAGCGCGCCGAGGGCGACCTTGGCCGCTCCGGCGAGCAGGGCGTCGTCGGGCTCGGCGTCCTTGGCATCACGCCGGGAGAGCACGGCGATGGCGATCGGGGCGGCCTTGGGCGGCCAGACGATGGCGATGTCGTTACGGGTGCCGTAGCCGCCCGTGCCGGTCTTGTCGCCGACCTGCCAGCCGGCCGGGGCGCCCGCCCGGATGACGTTGTCACCGGTGGTGTTGCGTTTGAGCCAGTCCGTCAGCACGGCGCGCTTGGTGGGGGCGAGGGTGTCGCCGAGGACGTACGTACGCAGATCGGTGGCGAGCGCGCGGGGTGTGCTGGTGTCGCGGAGGTCGCCGGGGGCGGCTTCGCTGAGCGCCTCCTCGTAGCGGTCGCACCGGGTGACGCGGTCACCGATGGAGACGAGGGCGGCTTCGAGGTTCTTGGGGCCGCCGATCTCACGGAAGAGGAGGTTGGCCGCTCCGTTGTCGCTGTAGCGGACGGCGGCGTCGCACAGCTCGCGCAGGGTGAGGCCCGTGTCGAAGTGCTTCTCGGTGATCGGCGAGTAGCCGGCGCCGGCCAGATCGTCCCGGTCGTACCGTACGAGCCGGTCGAGCCGGCCGAGGGAGTGCTTTTCGAGCATGACGGCGGCGAGCAGCGCCTTGCAGGTCGAGGCGTACGCGAATCGTTCGTCCGGCCGGTGGGTGATGGACCGGCCGTTGCCGGTGTCGATCGCGTAGACGCCGAGCCGGGCGTCGAACTTCCGCTCCAGATCGGCGAAGGCGCGCCTGGTCCGGGCGTCGGGCGTGGGCGGGGCACCGGACGGGGGCCGGCTGGCCTTCGTGGCGGCCTGGGTGCTCGTGTCACACCCGATGAGGGGGAGGGTCGCGAGGCCGGTCAGGGTGGCGAGTGCGGCGCGGCGGGAGGTGTGGCGGGACATGTGGCGGCGGGTTTCCTCTCGTACAGCTCTGCTCGGACGCTTCGCCCCGAGGAGAACAACGCCCGCCCGTTCACGTCCAAGACCGATATGGCTCATGCATCGATCAATAATCAGTATGATTGCTGGTCGTGGACCTGATACGCCATCTCCAGTGCTTTGTGGCTGTTGCGGAAGAGTTACATTTCGGCCGCGCCGCCCAGCGTCTCGGCGTGGCCCAACCACCCTTGTCGCAGCGCATCCAGCGCCTGGAGCGGGAGTTGGGTGTCCGCCTCTTCGAGCGCTCCAGCAGGCAGGTGACGATCACCAAGGGAGGCACACTCCTGCTCGACGAGGCCCGTCAGTTGCTCGCGCACTCGGAGGCGCTGATGGCCACGGCCCGCCGTATCCAGGACGGTCACAGCGGGCTGTTGCGCGCTGCCCTGCCGCCCGACATCACCGGTGAGTCCGTGGCCGCGATCCTCGCCGGTTTCCAGGAGCGCGAGGGCGGTGTGGAGCTGGAACTGCACGAGCTGCCGACCGCCGAGCAACTCGCCCGACTCGCCTCGCACGACCTCGACGTCGGCCTCATCCACCACCCCTGCGACGTGTCCGGGCTGGAGCTGGGCCCCGTCCTGCGCCACGAACTCGGCGTCCTGCTGCCGCAGGACGCCGCCGAGTCACGGCTCGAAACGGTCCCGCTCGCCGCACTCACCGGCTACGACCTGATCCTCTTCCCCCGCGCCCACGCCCCGGCCGTCCACGACGAACTCCTGACCACCTGTGCCCGGCACGGCTACACCCCCGCCGCGGTCCGGCACGGCCAGGGACCGAGCTTCATACGCGGTCTGCTCCTGTCCAGCCGCGCCATCGCCTTCGGCCCGCGCGACGCCCACCGGCCCGGGGACCCCGACCTCGTCTGGCGCCCACTGAGCGGCGCGCCGCTGGCCTGGCGGCACTCGGCGGCCTGGCCACGGGGCCGGGGCGACGCCGCCGTACGGGCCTTCGCCGACACCGTCACCGACGCCCTGGGCCGTACCGCCTCCGCCGGCCCCGACGTGTCCTCCGGCCCGCTGCATCTGCGCCCGACGGCGGAGTACTGGATATGACCGAGCCCACCACCCGCCACCACCCACGCAACCACGCGCGCGACCGCATTCACGCCGCGTTCGCCGAAGCCGGCGTCACCGGCTGGCTGCACGCCGTGGACATCGACTCCGGCGCACAGATCGACGCGGGCGCGGATCAACCGGTCGTCACCGCGAGCGTCCACAAACTCTGCCTGCTCGTCGCGCTCCATCAGCGCGCCGAGGCGGGGCACCTGGCCCTGACCGAACAGGTCGAGTCCCCGGCCGACGGCCGTACGCCGGGGCCCACCGGGCTCTCCGCCATGCTCGATCCGGCTCGTCTCTCCCTGCGCGACGCGGCCTATCTGATGATGGCCGTCAGCGACAACACCGCCGCCGAGCTGCTGCTGGCACGCGTCGGCCTCGACGCCGTCAACGACACCACCGAGCGGCTGGGCCTCACCCGTACCCACGCGGTGCAGACCTTCCGCGAGTTCATCACCACCATCCGGGAGGACGCGGGACAGGGCGGGCCGCAGGCCCTGGCCGATCCCCAAGTCCTCGCGCGCATGCGCGCGTTGGACCCCGCCCGGACCAACCGCAGCACCCCGCGCGACATGACCCGCCTCCTCGGCGCGATCTGGCGCGACGAGGCGTGCACCCCCGAGCACGGCGCGGCGGTCCGCCGTCTGCTCGGTCTCCAGGTGTGGCCCCACCGGCTGGCCTCGGGCTTCCCGTTCGACGAGGTGCACGTCGCCGGCAAGACCGGCAGCGCACCCACCCTCCGTAACGAGGTTGGCGTGATCGAATACCCCGACCACGGCCGCTACGCCGTCGCGGTCTTCACCCGCGCCGCCAGCCCGGCCGCCGCCCTGCCCGCGGCGGACGCCGTCATCGGCACCACGGCCCGCATAGCGATCGACGCGCTGCGCAGCCCCGATCCGCGTGCGGCGAGTGGCCTTCGGGGGAGGCCGGGTGCGTAGTTGGTGAGCCTTGGGATGTCGGACAGGCTGGTTCTCGTCCACGGGGGGACATGGGCCTTCGCGCAGTAGTACTAGTCTCATCGGCGAAGCGGGATATCCGTCGTACGACTGGGACGCACTGAGCGGGGCGGTTGTGGAAGAGCACCGGGCTGACACCGATGCCGAGCGGGAGGAGACCCCCCGCGACGACGCGTCGGACCTGAGCGACCGGCTCGGCCGGCTGGAGCGGGTGGTCGCCGGGATGGCGGCCGAGGCTGCCGCGCGCGGTGGGGGTCCCGGGCCGACGGAGGCGGGGGCCGAGGAGGTCGGCGACTCCGCGCCCGTGGCGGAACCTGAGGAACAAGCGGCGAACGACAGGCAGTCCGACGCTCCTGAGACGCCTGAGGCCGAGCCGGAGGCGGAGGCCGAGACCGAGACCGAGGTCATCCCCACCATCCCCCCGGAGCCGGAGCCGGAGCCGGAGCCGGAGCCGGAGCCGGAGCACGTGCCCGTGCCGGGGCCGTCCGTGTTGTACGACGAGTCGGCACCGTACGACGACACGGCCGCTCCTCGGCGGAAGCGTCTGCGCCGGATCGGCTGGGTCCTGGCGGGATCCTGCGTCTGCTGCGCCGTCGTGCTCGGCGGCACGATGATCGGCGGCTCCGCGCCGCCCTGGCTGTCCATACCGGGGGTCACGGAGAACAACGACGAGAGTCCGGGGAACTCCTCGCCCCGTCCGGCGGATTCGGTCTCGGGCGCGCCGGAGGCCGGACCGGGCGAGAGCGGAGCACCGGGGGCAGGAGACGCCACCCGCACCGGGGAGGCCGCGGAACCCTCGGCGGGCGCACGGTCCGGCGGCAGCGGCTCGCCCGACCCTTCCCCGACGGAGACCGGCGCCGTATCACCGTCCGCGACATCGGGAAGTCCGAGCGCGCCGGAGGCCACGACGTCACAGTCCCCCACAGGCGGCACCGGCACCGGTGGTTCGGGCTCCGGCACGCCGACACCCTCCGACACCCCGACCGACCCCCCGTCGGAGGACACCGATCCGCTCGGCGGCCTTCTCGGGGGACTCTTCGGCGGCTGACCCGGAATCAGGGGCGGTGGATGAGGAGCTTGGTGACCTCGTACGACATCTCCGTCGTGCTCGGTTCCGGGGGTGGGTGGTAGCGGCCCGCGCAGACCGAGAGGTTCACGATCAGGTGGGCCTGCCAGTTTCTGCCCACGCCGGAGCGGTTGGTGTAGGCGCGGGTGCCGTTGACGTACCAGACCACCGAGCGGGCGCCGAGGCGGACCTCGAAGTCCACCCAGGCGCCGGGGCGGATCGCCTTGTCGCGGTAGTAGCGTTCGCCGCCGTTCACATGGTTCGACAGCTCCAGCAGGTCCGGGTTGTCCGGGTGGTACTCGAACACGTCGATCTCGTTGCCGCCGTCGAGCCAGGTCCAGATCGCCGGCCAGGCCCCTTGCTCCTTGGGGAGCCTGACCCGGGCTTGGAGGATGTCGCCCGTGCGGACCATGAAGTCGTCGGGGCTGCCCTCGGTGGTCAACAGGCCCGTGTACCAGGTGCCTTGGGGCATCCGGGTGGCGCGGAAGACGCCGGTCCTGCTGTAGGCGGGGTCCGGGGTGAGGTAGTCGAGTTTGTCGTCGTCCGGGTTGGTGGGGCCGCTGTCGGGATAGGCCCAGGAGCGGCCGGCCACCCACTGGTCCTCGGACGAGAAGTCGGCCGTGAAGACCGGGCGGCCATGGGGGGAGGGGGAGTTCGCGGACTCGTCCG
Source organism: Streptomyces sp. NPDC057307 (assembly GCF_042667665.1). Taxonomy (NCBI): domain Bacteria; kingdom Bacillati; phylum Actinomycetota; class Actinomycetes; order Kitasatosporales; family Streptomycetaceae; genus Streptomyces; species Streptomyces sp. NPDC057307. Next base: position 83,251 of record NZ_JBHUZM010000008.1, read on the forward strand.
CCGTACCTGGGGATCCGACCATGTGGGTATACGTACCTGCTGGGGCGGCTGACGAAACGCCATAAAAGACCGCACAGTTACTCGACCTGGTCGTACCGGCCCAAGAAACGGAACGTCCCGCCCCGCGCCTGGAAGAGGAAGTACAACGGGCTGTTCGGCTCCAGGGCGCGCGCGACCAGACCCACGGCGTCGTACGCCTCCGGGGACCAGCGCCCGGCTTCCGCGCCGTACTTCTCGCGGTAGGCCGTCCTGAAGGTGCGGGACACGCTGCGGGGGTCGGTGAAGGGGGCGCCGAACAGCCAGTCCTGGCCCGCCGTTCCGGCCTGTCGGAGGAAGACCGGGCTCATGATGTGCCAGGTGCCCAGGCGCGGTCCCGTGAAGCCTGCGCCCGCGCGTTCGGGAGCCGGTCGGGGGCGATGTCGACGACTTCGGTCGGGGTCGGGGAGCCGGTCGGTGGGGGGCCACCCTTCAGGGAGGGCTTGATCTCTGACGGTTCGTCATCGCCGCCGGAGGGTGCAGCCCGCGAGCAGTACGACGCCCATCACCGTGGCGCAGCCAAGGCGTGTCACTCGGCCCATCACGACCACAAGTCCCCCATGATTCCCCGTCCGCCACCATCCGGATCCCACGATGCTGGGCGTCAACTCGCATGTGGTAGCGACCGGTTGACGATCTCGTGGCAGAGCCGTACCGCATCCGGCACACAGCCGGTGTGAACACCGCCTGACCGGCGGGTGGTTGGGCCGGACTGGTCCTGAGCGTCCAACGCCCCAACGCCGCACCCCGCCCCCTAGCACCGCGCCGCGCTCCCCGCAACAGGTGGCGGCCCCCCTGCGGCCGCCGCGTTGTGGAGCGCCGCCACATTCCGTGGCGGTCCGCGCGCTTCCTACTGTGACCGCACCCCACTCCGGCCGTCGTCCCTCCTGAGGGCGACGGCCGGACCAACGTCGCGGGAGGTCACCGTGTTTCACGTATCGCCGTCCCACTCGGGCCGGCAGGCATCCACCCCCACCCGACGGCGCGGGCGTCCGCGTCGCGTCCTCGGCCGTGTCGCCGCCGCCCTCGCCCTGGCCGCCGGAATCGCCCTGCTCCCGCCCGCGCCCCGGGCGGAGGCCGCCGTCGCCCTTGAGCGGGTGACCAGCTTCGGGGCCAACCCCGGCAACCTCAACATGTACGTCCACCGTCCCTCGTCCCTCCCGGCGAACGCGCCGGTGGTCGTCGCGCTGCACGGCTGCACGCAGTCCGCCCAGATCTACGCCGACAACTCGGGCCTGGCCACCTTCGCCGACCGGCACGGCTTCCTGCTGGTCCTCGCCGAGACGACGTCCCTCAACAACGCGAACAAGTGCTTCAACTGGTTCCAGGCCGCCGACATCGGCCGTGGCCAGGGCGAGGCCGCGTCCGTCCGGCAGATGGTCGCCCACGCCGTCTCGGCCTACGGCGCCGACGCCGGCCGGGTCAATGTCACCGGGCTCTCGGCCGGCGGCGGTATGACGGCCGTCATGCTCGCCGCCTATCCCGACGTCTTCAAGGCGGGCGCCGTGATGGCCGGACTGCCGTACGACTGCGCCACGGACGTCCTCGGGGCGTTCACCTGTATGAGCCCCGGCGTGGACCGTACGCCCCAGGACTGGGCGCAGCGCGTACGGAACACCTACCCCGGCTACACCGGCCCCTGGCCGAAGGTGTCCGTGTGGCAGGGCGACAACGACCCCACCGTCGTCCCGAGGAACGCCGACGAACTGCGGGACCAGTGGACCCAGGTGCACGGCCTGGACCAGACGCCCGACCGCAGCTCCACCGTCGGACCCAACAACACGCGCCGGGACGAGTATCTGGCCGGGGACGGCACCGTCGCCGTGGAGGTCAACCGCGTCCCGGCCATCGGGCACGGCACGCCCGTGGACCCCGGCGGCGGCGCCGAGCAGTGCGGGGCGACCGGCACCGCGAACTTCATCGACTCGATCTGCTCCAGCTACTGGGTCACCCGCTTCTTCGGACTCGACACGTCCGCGCCGGGCCCCGGAGACCTGTCCGCCCCGACCGGACTGCGGTCCACGGGCGTGACCGGCTCCTCCATCGCGCTGGCGTGGGAGCCGGTGCCCGGCGCGACCGGCTACGCGGTCTACCGCGGCGGTACGCGGGTGGGCGCGCCGGCCGATCCCCGGTACACCGACAGCGGTCTGGCCGCCGGGACCACGCACACGTACAGCGTCGCGGCGCGGGGCGCGGACGGTGCCGAGGGCGCCCGCTCGGCGCAGGTCACGGCGGACACCACCGGAGCGGCGGCGACCTGCTGGACGGCGAGCAACTACGAGCACGTACGGGCCGCGCGGGCGACCACCAGCGGTGGTTACGTGTATGCGAAGGGTTCGAACCAGAACATGGGCCTCAACAACACGTTCGTCATCCGCACGCTCAAGGAGTCCCCGACGGGTTACTACGTCCTCGCCGACGCTCGCTGCCCCTGACGGATGGGTAGCGTCCCGCCGCGCCCCGCACGTGTCGCTTGTCGTGTCGCTCGTCGTGTCCTTACGACGGATCCTTACAACGGAGTGATGGCCCATGCCACTTGTCCCGCAGTACGTCCGACGGATCCGCGCCGCGTGCCTCGCCGCGGCGGCCCTCATGGTGGTGGGGGCGGGGCCGGCGGCCCCGCCCCCCGCCGAGGGCGCAGACCGGCCCGGCCACTGCGCCGGGATGGACGCGATCACCGTCCCCGGCGCCGAACGCCAACGGGCCGTCTGCCTGGACGAGTTGACGACCGCCGGGACGGTCGCCTCGGGCCACACCGACGAGGCCGACTGGGCGGGACTGACTCCGAAGGACCTCGCCACCCCCACCGGCGTACCGGGCATCCAGCTCGACGGCTACTTCCCCGACTCCTCCACCACCAACACCACCCACGGCTGGAACCACGACGCGCAGTTCGTGATCCGGCTGCCCGACCGCTGGAACGGCGGCCTCGTGGTCGCCGGATCGCCGGGAGTCCGCAAGCAGTACGCCAACGACCGCGCCTTCGGCGACTGGGTGCTCGCCCGTGGTTACGCCTTCGCCGCCACCGACAAGGGCAACACCGGCCCCACCTTCCACCGCGACGGCGCCGCGCCCGGCGACGCGCTCGCCGAATGGAACACCCGGGTCACCCAACTCACCCTCGCCGCACGGAAGGTGACCACCCAGCGCTATCAGCGCCCCGTCTCCCGCACCCTCGCGATGGGCATGTCCAACGGCGGCTATCTGGTGCGGTGGCAACTGGAGAACCACCCCGAGCTGTACGACGGGGGAGTCGACTGGGAGGGCACTCTCTGGCGTACGGAGGACCCCAACCCGCTCACCTTCCTGCCGCCCACCCTGCGTGCCTACCCCGACTACGCGGCCGGTGGCACGGGCGCCGGCGCCGCCCACCGGCAGATCGTGAAAGCCGGATTCCCGGCCGGCTCGGAATTCCTCTGGCCGTACCACCACCAGTACTACTGGGATCTCACCCAGCGCATCTACCGCGAGGAACTGGACCCGGAGTACGACGGCGCCACCGAGGCCGGGACACCCTTCTGCGCGCCGGGAACGCCCAACTGCGACGCCGACTACGACTACGACGCACGGCCGGGCGCGGTCCGCGACGCCGTCGCGAAGATCGCGCTGACCGGCCGGATCGGCAAACCGCTGATCACCTTCCACGGCACGCTCGACGTGCTGCTGCCGATCTCCAAGACCTCGGACACATACGCGGCGATGGTCCGCCGCGAGGGCCGGGGCTCGCTCCACCGCTACTACCGCGTCGAGGGCGGCACCCACGTCGACTCGCTCTTCGACACCTTCCCCGACCGGCTCCGCCCGCTGGTGCCGTGTCACCGCTCGGCCGTCGTCGCGCTGGAGCGCTGGCTGGACGACGACCGGCGCCCGCCGTCCAGCCGCACGCTCCCGATGCCCGAGGGAGCGGATCCGGCCACGCTGCTCACCCGATGCCCGTTGAGCGGGTGAGGTGGTCACGTAACGCCAGCTACGTCACGTAACGCCAGCTACGTCACGTAACGCCACCTACATCACGTAACGTCACATCGGGCCGTTCATCGTCCGGCATGTGGTGTACGACGACACCTGATCGGCATCCAGTGTGGTGAACCGTCACATGGGATGTCGGGTCAGGTGTCTCTACCGTTCCGGCCATGAAGAGCAGGGAACTCAAGGGCCGCACCGCCCTGGTGACCGGTGGCGGCAGCGGCATCGGACGGGCCTGCGCCGAGGCGCTCGCCCGAGCCGGCGCACTGGTCCACATCGCCGACCGCGACGCCGACGCGGCCAAGGCCGTCGCCGCCGACACCGGGGGCGTGAGCCACGCCGTGGACCTCGCCGACGCCGACGCGATCGGCCGGCTTCCCACCGCCGTGGACATCCTGGTCAACAACGCCGGGCTGCAACACGTCGCCGCCATCGAGGACTTCCCGCCCGAGAGGTTCGAGCTGATCCAGAAGGTGATGCTGACGGCCCCGTTCCTGCTGCTGCGGCACTGTCTGCCGCACATGTACGCGGGCGGCTGGGGCCGCGTGGTCAACATCTCCAGCATGCACGGACTGCGCGCCAGCCCCTTCAAATCCGCCTACGTCGCGGCCAAGCACGGCCTCGAAGGGCTCAGCAAGGTGGCCGCGCTCGAAGGCGCGCCGCACGGTGTCACCAGCAACTGCGTCAACCCCGGTTACGTACGGACCCCGCTCGTGGAAAGGCAGATCGCGGCCCAGGCCGAGGCCCACCACATCCCCCCGGACGACGTCGTCAGCGACGTACTGCTGGACCGCTCCGCGATCAAGCGGCTGATCGAGCCGGCGGAGGTGGCCGCGGTGTGCGTCTGGCTCTGCGGGCCCGACACCGGTTACATCACCGGTTCGTCGCTACCCGTCGACGGCGGATGGGGCGCCCGCTGACGCCCCCGAGGCCCGACCCGCTCCACCACTCCCCATCGCCCCCGCTCCGCACCACCCCGCGCCACCCGCACCCCCGTCCCCGCCCACCCAACGAAACACGGTGACTCCACCATGAGCCTCCCCAGCTCCCCACCACCCCGCCGGGTCGACATCCGCCGCGTCGTCGCGGCCAGCCTCGTCGGCACCACCATCGAGTGGTACGACTTCTTCCTCTACGGCTCCGCCGCCGCACTGGTCTTCAACACCCTGTTCTTCCCCAGCAGCGACCCCCTCGTCGGCACGCTGCTCGCCTTCCTCACCTACGCCGTCGGCTTCGCCGCCCGCCCCCTCGGCGGCATCGTCTTCGGTCACTACGGGGACAAGATCGGCCGCAAGAAACTCCTGGTGTTCAGCCTCCTGCTGATGGGCGGCGCCACCTTCGCGATGGGGCTGCTGCCCACGCACGCGACCATCGGCGTCGGCGCGCCGATCCTGCTGACCGTGCTGCGGCTCGTCCAGGGCTTCGCACTCGGCGGCGAGTGGGGCGGCGCGATCCTGCTCGTCTCCGAACACGGCGGCGACAAGAGCCGTGGTTTCTGGGCCTCCTGGCCGCAGGCGGGCGCGCCCGGCGGCAATCTGCTGGCCACCGGTGTGCTCGCGCTGCTCGCCGCGATCCAGTCCGACGAGGCGTTCCTCGCCTGGGGCTGGCGCATCCCGTTCCTGCTCTCCGGTGTGCTCGTCATGATCGGCCTGTGGATACGTATCTCCGTCGAGGAGTCACCGGTCTTCCTGGAGGCCCGGCAGAAGGCGGCCGACGAGGCGGCGCGGGCGGCCGCGACCGCCGCCACGAGCGGCGTCCCGGTGGTCAAGGAGGAAGCGCCCGTCGTGGAGGTGTTCCGCAAGAGCTGGCGTGAGGTGCTGGTCGCGATCGGGACCCGGTTCGGCGAGAACGTCTCGTACTACATCCTCACCGCCTTCGTCCTCGTCTACGTCACCGTGCATCTGGAACTGCCCAAGAGCGACGCCCTCAACGCGGTCCTCATCGGCTCGGCGGTGCACTTCGTCACCATCCCGATGTGGGGCGCGCTCTCCGACCGGCTCGGCCGCCGCCCGGTCACCCAGATCGGCGCGATCGGCATGGTGGGTTGGGCGTTCGCGTTCTTCGCGCTGCTGGACACCGAGTCGTTCCCCGTCATCGCCCTCGCGGTGACGGTGGGTCTGCTGTTCCACGGGGCGATGTACGGGCCGCAGGCGGCCTTCATCTCCGAGATGTTCGACACGAAGGTCCGCTACTCGGGCGCCTCGATGGGGTCCCAGCTCGCCTCGATCATCGGTGGCGCGCTCGCACCGCTCATCGCCGTCGAACTGCTCAAGGACTACGACTCGTCCGTGCCGGTGTCCATCTATCTCAGCGCGGCGGCGCTCGTCACCGTCGTGACCGTGTGGGTGGCCAAGGAGACCCGGGGCCGCGACCTGACGAAGGACGGACTCGTCGGCTCCGTGCCCGCGTCCGCCGTGCCGTCGGACCCGGCCCCCGTGACCCGCGCCGAGACCGCCAAGGACTCGGCCCGGCTCGGCGGCTGACCGCCCCGGGAGGGGACCGAACTCCCGCCGCCGCACCCATGCCCACCTGGAGGTGATCACCGTATGCTCGCCGACGTGACAGCTCCAGGCACCCGGCACTCGGTGGCTGCCCTGCGCCGGCTCCTCGATCTGCTGGCGCGGGGCGCGCCCACGGAGGAGTTCGCCCGCCCCGCCGCCGACGCCCGCGAGGCGGGCGTACGGGGCGGTGAACTGGCCGCGATCACCGACGCCACCGACGTCGCCCTGCGCATCAGGCGCACCCTCAGCCAGCACCGGCGGCGCGAGGCGCAACTCACCGCGCTCTTCGACACCGCGAGCGACCTGGCCGCGCTCCGGGACCTCGACGCCGTGCTGCGCGCCATCGTCCACCGGGCCAAACTGCTGCTCGGCACGGACGTCACGTACCTCTCCCTCAACGACGAACTCGCCGGCGACACCTACATGCGGGTCACCGACGGGTCCGTGGCCGCCGCGTTCCAGCAGGTGCGGCTCGGGATGGGCGAGGGCCTCGGCGGACTCGTCGCGCAGACCGCCCGCCCGTACGCCACCGGCGACTACCAGCGCGACACCCGCTTCCACCACACCGCCACCATCGACAGCGCCGTACTCGACGAGGGGCTGCGCGCGATTCTCGGCGTGCCGCTGCGCGTCGGCGCGCGGATCATCGGGGTGCTGTACGCGGCGGACCGCGCACCCCGCGACTTCGCCGCCGAAGAGGTAGCCCTGCTCTCCTCGCTGGCCGACCACGCCGCCATCGCCATCGACGGCGCGCGGCTGCTGGAGGAGACGCGGGCCGCGCTGGTCGACCTCAACTCGGCCTCGGAGACGATCCGGACACACAGCAGGGAGATCCGCCGCGCCGAGGAGGCGCACGACCAGCTGACCGACCTCGTACTGCGGGGCGGCGGGGCCGACGACGTCGCCGCGGCGATCGCCGCCATCCTCGGCGGCGGGATCCTCATCCACGACGCGGAAGGTGCCGAACTGGCCCGCGCCCGCGCCGAGTCGGTGACGCCGCCGGGTGCCGTGCCGGACGTCCCGGGCCCCCGGAGATCCGCCGGACCGGACCTGGCCCCGGCGGTCGCCGCCTCCCGGGCCAGCGGCCGGGCGGTCCCGCTGAACGGCACCTGGGTCTGCGCGGTGCTGGCCGGCCCGGAACTCCTCGGCAGCATCGCCCTCACCGGACACACGGACCTCGCGGACGTCGACCGGTTCCTGTTCGAACGCGCCGGGGTGGTCACGGCGCTGCTCCTGCTGCTGCGCCGTTCGGTTGCCGAGGCGGAGGACCGGGTACGGGGCGAACTGCTGGGCGACCTGCTCATCGGCTCCGGCGCCCCGGGCGCCCTGGCCGCGCGGGCCCGCCGGCTGGGGGTCGACCTGGCCCGCCGCCACTGTGTGTTCGTCGCGGACAGCGAGACCGCGGACCGGCACCGACTGCTGGCCGTGGCCGCCCGGTACGCCCAGGCCGGGAAGGGGCTGGCAGGTCTGCACGAGGGACACGTCGTGCTGGTCGCGCCCACCGACACCCCCGGGCCGACCGCGCGCAAGCTCGCCACCGAACTCGGCCAGGCCGTCGGCTCCCCGGTCACCGTCGGCGCCGCGGGCCCGGCCGAGGGACCCGCCGAACTGCCCACCGTCCACGGCGAGGCGGGCCGCTGTCTCTCCGCCCTGCGCGTCCTGGGCCACACCGGGCACGGCGGCGCCACCGACGAACTCGGCTTCGTGGGCGTACTCCTGGGCGACCGGGCGGACCTCGGCGGTTACGTACGCGCCACGCTCGGCCCCGCACTCGACTACGACGCCGAGCGCGGCACCGATCTCGTGGGGACGCTCGACGCGTACTTCGCCGAGGGGGCCAGCCTCACCCGGACCAAGACCGCGCTGCACGTCCATGTGAACACGGTCGTGCAGCGGCTGGAACGGGTGGGCCGGCTCCTCGGGCCGGACTGGAACTCCCCGGCGCGCACGCTGGAGATCCAACTGGCCCTGCGGCTGCACGGGTTGACGAGCGCCGGACGGGCCGGGATCCGCCCGTCCGGCGACTGACGGTCGACCGGCCCGCCAGGTCCCGTACTAACGGACCTTGACGAAGACCGGCTAACGGACCTTGACGAAAACCGGGTTCGAGTAGAACCAGAGGTCGTCCCACGGGCTCTCCAGACCGTCCGCGAGCGGCTCGGCCTCGTCCGTGCTGGTGCCGCGGACACGGGCGTAGAGGTCGGCGTCCACGTCGCGCAGGGTGTGCTTGATGACGTACTCGTCGCCCTGCTTGCGCCAGTCGCGCTTGCCGAACCGCGCCACGACCTTGGTCGTCGGGTTGGTGTCGGAGTCGCGGTTGTCACTCTTGCCGGTGATCTTGCCGACGATCAGGTCGACACGACGCACCTCGGGACGGTCGCCGTTGGCGTTCTTGCCGTTGAGCGGGCGGAACCTGATCTCGATCTCGACGTCCGTACGGCCCCGGTTGGTGACCGTGATCGTCTCGCCCACGGCGGCCTCGTTGCCGCGGTTGCTCGCCGTGACGTCGAGGGTCCGGATGAGGTCGCCGGTGCCGACCCAGATCCGGCCGTTGCGCAGACCGTCCATGATGTCGCCGTAGTCCTGGCGCGCCAGGACATGGGTCTTGCTGTACTCGCCCGGCCAGAAGTCGGAGCCGCCGCGCGTCCAGTGCACGTGCGAGTCGGACGTCGCGGTGATCCACCAGCGCCGGCCCTCGCCGAGCAGCGCGTCCCACAGGCCACCGACGCGCGCGGTCATCTGGTCGAAGCCGCCGTGCGTCGGGTAGTTGCCGTACCCGCCGCGGTCGCCACCGTTGAGCGGGCCCGCCTGGTGGCCGGGAGCGCCCTCGAAGCCGACGTAGATGTCGGACGCGGCGTCGTTGCCGTTGCGGAACTCGCGCGGCGTGTCCAGACCGTAGACACCGAGGCCGGTCGCGGAACGCGAGGCGTGGTGGGCGATCACCAGCGGCTTACGGGGCATGCCCTTGGCCGCCTTCAGGAACTCCACCATCTTGGCCTCGGTGTCGCGGCCCGGGTCGGCGGGGAAGGGGTCGAGCTTGGCGAAGCGCTTCTCCAGCTCGTACAGCTGCTGCGCCTCGTCGGTGTGGTGCGGGATCATCAGGGTGTGGTGGTCGAGCGCCGGGGCGTCGAACTCCATGCCCCAGAACTGCAGCACCTCGGGGACGAGCACGCGCGAACGCAGCAGGTCGGGGTAGGCCTGCTCCAGGTTGACCTTCGAGTGCGTCGGACCGCCGTGGTCGGTGCACATCGCCCAGCTGAGACCGAAGTTCTTCGCCATGATCGCGTTGGTCACGATCGGGTAGACGGCGTCGCCGCCCTTCTGGAACACGGGCGGGTTCTTCGTCGTGTCGAAGGACCCGCTGTACTCCGAGTGCACGTGGTGGTCACCGGCGCGCCAGGCGCGTCTGCGGGAGTCGCCGGAGCCGCCGGACTTCTTGCGGTCGTCCTCGTCGTTGCCGAAAGCGACGCCGGTGCCGACGATCGGGGCGGCCGCGGCGAGGGTCGCGCCGACGCCTGCGAACTTGACGAGCCGACGCCGGGAGAGGGCGGAGCGCTCGGGGTCTTCGGTGTTCTTGTCCTTCACGGTTGGAGCCTTTCGTTCAACTTCCGGCGCGGGGGGTGCCAACCGCAGAGTCTCGGAGAGCAAACCGAACGCCGGGTGAACGCAGTCCGCGCCTACCGAGAACAACGAACGCTGCCCGATACACCGACCGCCGCGCCGGCCGCGTGCCGTGGTCGTCCGAGGGGTCAGCCCAGGTACGGCAGCAGCGTGTCCGGTCGCATCGGGGCATGGCGCAGGCGGACCCCCGTCGCGTGGTGGACCGCGTTGCCGATCGCCGCGGCCGTGCCGACCATGCCCAGCTCGCCGATGCCCTTGCTGCCCATCGGGTTGAGGTGCCGGTCGTCCTCCTCGATCCAGTGCGCCTCCACGGAGGGCACGTCCGCGTGCGCGGGCACGTGGTACGAGGCGAGGTCGCGCTCCGTGAAGTCGCCGGCCACCGGATCGAGCGTCGCCCCCTCCATCAGCGCCATGCCGAGTCCCATGGTCATCGCGCCGATGAACTGGGAGCGCGCCGTACGGGAGTTGAGGATGCGACCGGCCGCGAAGACCCCCAGCATCCGGCGCACCCTGATCTCGCCCGTGTCCGAGTCCACCTGGACCTCGACGAAGTGCGCGCCGTAGGAGTGGCGGGCGAACTCCGCCCCGGCCTTCACATCCTCGGTGGTGTCGGCGCTCACGGACAGTCCCTCGGGAGGCACCGGGCCGCCCGCCGCCTCGATACGGGAACGCAGCGCACGACACGCCTTGTCGACCGACCACCCCCACGAGCCGGTGCCCGACGAGCCGCCGGCCAGCGGGGCGCGCGGCAGGTCGCTGTCGCCGATCTCGACACGGACCCGGTCCATGGGCGCGTGGAGGGCGTCGGCCGCGATCTGGGTGAGCACGGTGCGGGCTCCCGTACCGATGTCCGTGGCGTTGACCCGTACCAGGAATCCGCCGTCCGCGTCGGCGCGCGCCTCGGCCGTGGACGGTGACATGAGCACCGGGTACGAGGCGGCGGCGACACCGCTGCCGAGCAGGAACCGGCCCCGTCGGCGCGCCCCGGGGCGCGGATCGCGGTCCCGCCAGCCGAACCGGCGGGCCCCCTCGCGCAGACACTCCACGAGATGACGGCTGCTGTACGCCCGGCCCGAATCCGGCTCGTGCGAGGGCTCGTTGCGGATCCGCAGCTCCACCGGGTCCATCCCGACGGCCAGGGCCAGCTCGTCCATCGCCGACTCCAGCGCGTACATGCCCGACGCCTCGCCGGGCGCCCGCATCCACGACGGTGTCGGCACGTCGAGCGCGGTGACGCGGTGGGTGGTACGGCTGTTGGGCGAGGTGTACATGGTGCGGGCGGGAGTGGCGGCCTGCTCCACGAACTCCTTGATGGTGGACGTGTAGCTGATCATCTCGTGCGCCAGCGAGGTGATCACCCCGTCCGGACCCGCGCCGAGCCGCACCCGCTGGATGGTCGGCGGCCGGTGCCCGACGAGCGCCGGGAGCTGGGAGCGGTGCAGCACCAGCTTGACGGGGCGTCCGACATGCCGCGCCGCCAGCGCGGCGAGCACCGGCTGCGGGCGCGGGGTCCCCTTGGAACCGAAGCCGCCACCGACGTGTTCGCTGATGACGGTGACGTGTGCCGGGTCCATGTCGAACAGCGCGGCCAGGGTCTCGCGTACGACGCTCGACCCCTGACTGGAGTCGTGCACCGTCAGCCGCCCGTCGTGCCAGTGGGCGACGGCGGCGTGCGGCTCCATGGGGTGGTTGTGCATCGGGTCCATCGAGTACGTGACGTCGACGGTGACCGGGGCGGCGGCATGGGCGGCGTCGAAGTCGCCGCGCTCGCGGGTGGCGGGGTGTCCGGCGTTCGCCTTCTCGGGGGTGTAGAGGCCGGGATGGTCGGCGGTGAGGACGACGTCGTGGTCCTCGGCCACGTACGTGACCCGCACGGCGTCGGCGGTGGCGCGCGCCGCTTCCGGCGTCCTGGCCACGGCGACCGCGACGATCCAGCCGCGGTGGGGCACACGGTCGTCGCGCAGCGCACCCAGTGTCGGGTCGTCGGGCTCGTTGATCCGCGGCGCGTTCTCATGGGTCAGTACGGCGACGGCCCCGGGCTCGGAGAGGGCGGCGGCCGTGTCGAACGACGCGATCCGGCCGCGGGCCACGGTCGCCGGGACCACCCAGGCGTACAGGCAGCCGGGCGGGGTGTGTTCGGCGGCGTACCGGGCCGTCCCGGTGACCTTGGCCGGACCTTCGATGCGGACGGCGGCGGATCCCAGGGCCCGCTCCCGGCTGGTCGTCATCGGTCTCCTCGGCGGTCGTCGGTGGGGCGGTCGTCGGTGGGCGGGGCGTTGGTGGGGCGGAGGCCGGTGGGGCGGGGGCCGGAGCGACGGGGGTCGGCCGGGTCGACGGCGCTCGCGCCGGGGTCGGCCAGCTCGGTGAGCAGGCGGACGGCGAGATTGCGGGCCATCGGGACCTTGAAGCCGTTGTCCCGCAGCGGCCGCGCGGCGGCCAGTTCCGTCTCCACGGCGTGCCGGAAGGCGTCGGCGGTGGCCGGCCCGCCGCGCAGCGCGGCCTCGGCGACGGTGGCCCGCCAGGGCTTGTGGGCCAGCCCGCCGAAGGCGAGCCGTACGTCCCGTACCACCCCGTCGCGCACGTCGAGCGCCACGGCCGCCGAGGCCAGCGCGAAGGCGTACGAGGCGCGGTCCCTGGCCTTGCGGTACGCGGACGGCAGCCCGGCGGCCGACGCGGGCAGCCGGACCGCGGTGACGAGTTCACCGGGCCGGATCACGGTGTCCCGGTCGGGGCGGTCGCCGGGCAGCCGGTGGAACTCGGTGAGCGGCACGGTGCGTTCGCCGTCCGGACCCAGCAGCAGGACATCGGCGTCGAGCGCGGCGAGTGCGACGGCCATGTCGGAGGGATGCGTCGCCACGCACGCCTCGGAGTGCCCCAGCACCGCGAGATCGCGGTGCGCACCCTCCCGCGCGGGACAACCGGAGCCGGGCCGCCGCTTGTTGCACGGCTTGGTGACGTCCTGGAAGTACGGACAGCGGGTGCGCTGGAGCAGATTGCCGCCCGTGGTGGCCGAGTTGCGCAGCTGTCCCGAGGCACCCGCGAGCAGTGCCTGCGACAGCACCGGGAAGCGGGTGCGCACGGCCGGGTCGGCGGCGAGATCGCTGTTGCGCACGGTGGCGCCGATGAGCAGGCCGCCGTCGGCGGTCTCCTCGACGCGGTCGAGCGGCAGCCGGGCGATGTCGACCAGATGACCGGGGGTCTCGACCCCGAGCTTCATCAGGTCGACGAGGTTGGTGCCGCCGCCGAGGAAACGGGCGCCCGGATGCCGGGAGAGGAGGGCGACGGCCTGGGCCGGATCGGTGGCGCGTTCGTAGCTGAAGGACTTCACGAGGCCGCCACCTCCGTCCTGCTCGTCCCGGTCGTCCGGCCGGCCCGGCCCGCGACGTCCTGGACGGCCGCGACGATGTGCGGGTACGCGGCGCAGCGGCAGATGTTGCCGCTCATCCGCTCACGGATCTCGTCGGCGGTGAGCGGTACCGGTGCGCCCGGGGGCGGGCCGTCCGCGCCGGTGACACGGGACGGATGTCCGCCTGCCGCCTCGGCGATGACGCCGACCGCCGAGCAGATCTGGCCGGGTGTGCAGTAGCCGCACTGGAAGCCGTCGCGATCGAGGAACGCCTGTTGCAGCGGATGAAGACCGTCCGTACCGCCGCCCAGGCCCTCGATCGTGGTGATCCGGGCCCCGCTGTGCGCGACGGCCAGCATCAGGCAGCTGTTGGTGCGGCGGCCGTCGGCGAGGACGGTGCAGGCGCCGCACTGGCCGTGGTCGCAGCCCTTCTTGGGGCCGGTGAGATCCAGGTGCTCGCGCAGGGCGTCGAGCACCGTGGTCCGGTTGTCGAGCGTCAGCCGGTGCGGGGTGCCGTTGACGTGGAGCATCACTTCTGAGGTGTGCGGCATCACCGTCGGGTATCCCTCGGTCACACCCGGCAAACGCACCCCGCCACGGACCACCCGATCGGCTTCGGCCCGCCGCCCGGCGGGGCCTAGGTCTGGCTGTCGTCCCCCGACGCGAGGCGGACCTTGACGCGCTTGCCCACCGGCTCCCGGCGGACGTCGTACCCCTCGCACAGTGAGATGACGATCTCCAGCCCGTGCTGCCCGATCCGGCCGGGCTCGGCGGCGCGCGCCACCGGCAGCGTGGAATCGGTGTCCCACACGGTGATCTCCACCGTGTCCCCGTCGAACACCAGATCAAGGAGGCAGGGGCCGGGTGCGTACTTGCACGCGTTGGTCACCAGCTCGCTGACGACCAGCTGCGCCGTACCGATCACGCGCGACGGCACGGTCCGGCCCTGGTCGGTCCGTACGCCGCCGAGGAAGTCGGCCGTGAAGCGGCGTGCCTCTCCGATCATCCCGGATTCCCCGTCGAACACCGCGCCCCGTCTGAGTACCCGGCCCGGAGCCGGGCAGCGGTCCTCGGTCTCTTCCACCCGCTGGTTCATGAGTGCGTTCCGTTCCCCGTGGCGGCCCCTGGAGGAGGGCCGGTCTCGCGTTCACACCACCGCCTGCCCCGCTTCAGCCACTCCAGTCCCAACGACGGTCACCGAACCGTACGAGCCTGGTCGATACCGGGACCGTCGGTGGCCCGGTGTTATAGATTTTGATCCACTTTTCATCACGAACAGCAGGAGGAGATCGTGGGCGTTTCCCTGGGCAAGGGTGGCAACGTTTCGCTGAGCAAGGAGGCGCCCGGCCTGACCGCCGTGCTCGTCGGCCTCGGCTGGGACGCGCGCAGCACGACCGGTGCGGACTTCGACCTCGACGCGAGCGCGCTGCTGGTGAACAGCGCCGGCCGGGTGCTCTCCGACCAGCACTTCATCTTCTACAACAACCTCAAGAGCCCGGACGGTTCGGTCGAGCACACCGGTGACAACCTCACCGGTGAGGGCGAGGGCGACGACGAGTCGCTGAAGGTCAACCTCGCGGGTGTCCCCGCCGACGTCGACAAGATCGTCTTCCCCGTCTCGATCCACGAGGCCGGCTCGCGCGGCCAGAGCTTCGGCCAGGTCCGTAACGCGTTCATCCGCGTGGTGAACCAGGCCGGTGGCGCCGAACTGGCGCGCTACGACCTCACCGAGGACGCGTCGACCGAGACCGCGATGGTCTTCGGCGAGCTGTACCGGCACGGCGCGGAGTGGAAGTTCCGCGCGGTGGGCCAGGGTTACGCCTCCGGACTGGCCGGTATCGCCGCCGACTTCGGCGTCAACGTCTGAGGACGAGCGCCAAGAGCTCCAACGGTAAGCACGAGAACAAGTACGAGAACAAGCACGAGCGGGACGGCGGCGGCCGACGTCAGGTCCGCCGCCGCCCGGCTTGGACGACACTGATCCGCCTCCCCGTCGACCTCCTTATTGACAGCCCGTCAAGTCGCCGCGAACATCCACTCCGTGCGAGCGCGTGACGACGGTGCCGATGCGGGAGGCCACATGAGCGCGGACGAGCGACGGCACGGACCGGCACGACGCCACATCCTGCGGGCGGGAGCCGTCGCCGCACTGTCGGCGGCCGGCCTGGCGGCCGCCGCGGCACCCGGCTTCACCGCGCCGGGCCGAACAGGCGCCGGGCGCCCGCGCATCGAGTTCGGGAGATCCCAGGAGGCCCTGCTGGGCGGCGCCTACCGCGCGGCGCTCGACAACCTCCTCGACATCAACACCGTCACCTACGACCCGGCCGAGTACAACCAGACCGGTCTCATGACCGACCCGCCCGGCGTCTTCATCCGGGCCGGCGGCGGCTACGAACAGCCCTGGACCCGCGACGCCTCGGTCAACTCCTGGAACGCGGCGAGTCTGTTGTCGCCCGACGTGGCCCGCAACACGCTGTGGTCGGTCTGCCGCCGCCAGGACGACGGCACACTGATCGTGCAGCAGGACAACCAGTGGTGGGACCAGATCATCTGGGCGATCGCCGCCCGCGACCACCATCTGACCACCGGGGAACACGAGTTCGTCACCGACGCCCACCAGGCCGCGCTCAACACGCTGCGCCTGAACCGGGACCGGCACTTCAACCAGGAGTACGGCCTCTTCGAGGGCCCGGCGTTCATGCAGGACGGTATCGCCGGCTACCCGAGCCCGCCCTACGACCCCGCCAACGGCTCGTCGTTCGTCCTCGACCACCCGGACACGGACAAGATGATGTGTCTGTCCACCAACTGCCTCTACCACGCCGCGTATCTGGCCTGCGCCGACATGGCGGAGGTGGTGGGCGACCGGTCCACGGCCGGTGAACTACGCGGTACGGCGGTCCGGTTGCGTACCGCCATCGACTCCCGTCTGTGGCGGCCCGAGGCCGACAGCTACGGCTACTTCATCCACGGCGCGGGCGAGCGCGTCGGCCAACTGGAGACGTACCAGGAGGGCAACGGGCTCGCGTTCGCCGTGCTCTGCGGGGTCGCCTCGCCGAGCCAGACGCGTGCGCTGCTCCGCACGACCCACCGCCAGCCGCACGGCGTGGTCAACGTGTACCCGCACTTCTCGGGCTTCGACGACGAACGGCCGGGCCGCCACGGGGTGATCGTCTGGCCCATGACGGTCGGCATGTGGGGGCACGCGGCGGCCGTCGGCGGGCGCGTCGACCTCTTCGCGCGGGCGGTCACCGACCTCGCCGGCCTCCAGCGGCCGGACGGCCGTTTCTGGGAGATCTACAACGCCGACACCGGTGCGGTGGACGGCGGTTGGCAGAACGAACGGCAGTGGGATTCGGAGGAGGACCAGACCTGGTCGGCAACCGGCTATCTGCGGCTGATCCACCAGGGGCTGTTCGGCATGCGGTTCGGGCGGGGCGGGCTGCGCTTCACCCCGAGCCTGCCCCCGGGCTGGGGCCCCGTGACCCTGCGCGACCTGACCTACCGGGACATGACGCTCGACGTCACGCTCACCGGATCCGGCAACCGCGTCGCGTCGGCCACGGTGGACGGACGCAGGACCGACACCGTGCCGGCCGGTCTGCGCGGCCGGCACCACGTCCGTATCGCACTCGCCTGAGCCCCGGCCCCGGCCCCGGCAGCCCCCCCGGCCCCGGCAGCCCCCCGGCCCTCCCGCTCACAGCCGGGGGTCCACCTGGATCTTCGGCCCCGGACCCGCCCCCTCGGGCCGTACGCCCGCGAGCACGTCCGCCAGCGACTCCAGCGCCACCGTGCTCGCGACCAGCGGACGCGGATCGACCGCGCCCGACGCGTAGTGCCCGACGGTGCGGGCGAGGGCGGGCGACGCGCTCAGGACGCCCACGGCGGTGACATCCTTCAGCGCCAGCGCTCGGGTGTCGATCCGGCTCGGCACGCTCGCCAGACCGATGTAGACGACCCGCTTGCCCGGCTCGACCAACTCCAGTGCCCGCGCCGGAAGATGCGCCGCGTTCGACGCGTCGATCACGGCGTCGAACGGCAGCTCGGGAAGCCCCTCGGCCGTCCACGCGCCCTGCGCGCCCACGGAGCGGGCGAAGTCCAGCGACGCCCCCGGCAGCCCCTGGACGTGCACCTCCACGCCTCGCGCCAGGGCGAATCGCACCGCGAGCAGACCGATGGCGCCCGGACCGAGCACCAGCAGCCGGTCGCCGGGGGACAGCGCGGCGGCCTCGACGGCGCGCAGCGCGTTGCCGCCCGGCTCCACCAGCGCGCCGGCCGTCGCGTCCACGCTGTCCGGCAACGCGTGCAGCGACGAGACCGGGACGGCGACCTGCTCGGCGAGCGCGCCCGGCCGGCCGTGCCGGATGCCCAACTCGTAACGGTCCTCGCACACATGGTGCCGCCCGCCGACGCACCGCCGGCAGTGCCCGCAGCCGAGCATGGTGTCCCCGGTGGTGCGCCGGCCCAGCCAGCCGGGCTCGACGCCCTCACCCACGGCGGAGACGGTGCCGCACCACTCGTGGCCGATCCGGATCGGATACGTGGCGTGGCCGTCGTGCAGATAGCTCATCTCGCCCGTGTAGAACTCGATGTCGGTGCCGCAGACACCCACCCGGTCGACATCGACGACGACCTCACCGGGCCGGGCGACCGGCGGTTCGACGTCCTGAACCTCGCATCGGCCCGGTCCGGTGATGACAAAAGCGCGCACGGTCAACCTCCTGGAAGCGCGGGCCGGACGGCGGGCGGAGGGCGGGTGCGCTCTTCCACGGTCGGGCCCGGGGAAGTTAGGGTGCCAGCCATGCCGGAGCAGCGCAGCTCTCAGTGGTACGCGGGAACGGACCGGAACGCCTACATCCACCGGGCGTGGATGCGCCGGGGACTGCCCGCCCACGCCTTCGACGGCCGCCCGCACATCGCGATCGCCAACACCGCCTCCGACCTGACCCCCTGCAACGCGCACCTCGACGAGGTCGCCGACAGCGTCAAGCAGGGCATCTGGGAGGCCGGCGGCGTCCCGATGAATCTCCCGGTCGTCTCCCTCGGCGAGACGCTGGTCAGACCCACCGCCATGCTGTGGCGGAACATGGCTGCGATGGCGACCGAGGAGATGCTGCGCGCCAACCCCGTCGACGGCGTCGTACTCCTCGGCGGCTGCGACAAGACCATCCCGTCCCTGCTGATGGCGGCGGCCTCCGTCGATCTGCCGGCCGTGGTGGTGCCCGGCGGTCCGATGCTGACCGGCACGTTCCGGGGCAAGCCGCTGGGCTGCGGCACGGACGTGTGGAAGCTCAGCGAGGAGGTACGGGCGGGCACGCTCTCCGAGGAGGAGTTCCTGAGGTCCGAGTCCTCGATGATCCGCAGCCGGGGACACTGCAACACCATGGGGACCGCGTCCACCATGGCCTGTGTCGCGGAGGCCCTCGGCACCACCGTCCCCGGCGTCGCGGGCATCCCCGCCCCGGACAGCCGACTGCTGGAGAGCGCCCACGGCACGGGACGGCTCGTCGTGGAGATGGTCGCCGAAGGCCGCCGCCCCAGCACCACGCTGACCAAGGGTTCCTTCCTCAACGCGATCGTCGCCCTGGCCGCCGTCGGCGGTTCGACCAACGCCGTCGTGCATCTGCTCGCCATCGCCGGGCGGCTCGGTATCGACCTCACGCTCGACGACTTCGACCGCACCGGCGCGGGCGTTCCGCTGCTGGTCGACCTCCAGCCCGCCGGACGGCACCTCATGGAGGACTTCCACCGGGCCGGTGGCCTGCTCGCCGTCCTGCACGAGGTGCGCGACCTGCTCGACCCGGCGGCGCTCACCGTCACCGGCAAGCCGCTGGTCGACCACCTCGACGGGGCGCGGATCTGGGACGACTCCGTCATCCACCGGCGCGCAGAGCCGCTCCAGGCGGACGCGGGGATCGCGGTGCTGCGCGGGAACCTGGCCCCGTCCGGGGCCGTCATCAAGCCCGCGGCGGCGTCGCCCGAACTGCTCGGCCACCGGGGCCGGGCGGTCGTCTTCGACAGCATCGAGGACATGCACGCCCGCATCGACGACCCGGATCTCGACGTGGACGCTACGTCCGTGCTGGTGCTCCGGGGCTGCGGCCCCAAGGGCTATCCCGGAATGCCCGAGGTGGCGAACCTGCCGCTGCCCACCAAGCTGCTGGAGCAGGGCGTGCGCGACATGGTGCGGATCTGCGACGGGCGGATGAGCGGGACGGCGTACGGCACGGTCGTGCTGCATGTCGCTCCCGAGGCCGCGGCGGGTGGCCCCCTGGGACTCGTACGCACGGGGGACTGGATCGAGCTGGATGTCGCGCGGCGCCGCCTGGATGTGGACGTACCGGCGGCGGAGCTGGAACTGCGGCGCCCCGCCCAGGAGATGACCGGCGCCTTCGCCGCTCCGGCACGCGGCTGGGAACGTCTCTATGTCGACCATGTCATGCAGGCCGACACCGGGGTCGACCTCGACTTCCTCGTCGGGTCGAGCGGCCACGAGGTGTCGCGCGAGTCGCACTGAGCGTCTGCCTCAACCCTGACGGGCACGCTCAGACGTGGTCCGGATCGCCCCCGTGGCCAGGATCGGGATGGACCGGGTCGTGCTGTCCGGCGCGCGCCGACTCCAACTGCGCGGCCAGCGACAGACCGAGGAAGAGCGAGATGCCCGCCAGGTTGGACCAGAGCAACAGCGCGACGAACGCCGTCAGCGGTCCGTACACCGAGCCGAACGACCCGCTGAACCCGACGTAGAGAGTGAGCAGCCACGTCGCGCCCACCCACAGCAGCAGATGCACGGCCGAGCCGAACGCCAGCCATGTGTAACCCGGTTGGTCGCGGCGCGGTGCCCAGCGGAACAGTACGGCCGAGGCCAGCCACGTCAGCAGGATGCCCACCGGAATCCGCAGCCACCCCCAGGCGCCTTGCGCCGCTCCGCCCCAGTGGAACGTGTCCGCGAGCGCGCCGCCGACGGCCCTGCCGCCCACCAGGACGAGGAACCCGCCGATCAGCGGCAGTCCGGCAGCGACCACGAGTACGAGTGCGCGCGCGTACTTCGCGAGGAACGGGCGGTCCCGCTCCACCCCGTAGATCCGATTCGCGCCGCGCTCGATCTGCGCCATCGCCGACGCGAGATTCAGCGTCGCGAACCCCAGACCGAGCCAGACGGCCAGCTCACCCCCGGGACCGGAACCGCCCCCGTCCTCCGCGCGCCCGAGCGAGGTCCGGATCAGGTCCGCGCTGGGGCCGGGCGCTATTCGGGTGAGCGTCAACTCGACGACGCGGCCGACACTCTCCGTATGCAGGGACGTCGCGACGCCGACCAGCGCGATGCTGAACGGCACCAGCGCCAGGACGAACTGGAAGGCGAGCGCCCTCGCGATGCTGAACCCGTCCGCGTAACGGAACCGCAGGAACGCGTCGGTCAGCAGCTTGCGCCCGCCGTACGTGCGCAGAGCCGCCCACGCCTCGTCGCCGGAAAGCTCTTCCCCGATCATGTCCCGGGTCTGCGGTACCCGCACCACGGTGCCCATCGTGCCCCCGCCTTATGTTTATCTGCTGGGAACGGATTCTCGCAGGCCGGTGTATATGAGAGGTTGCCCGGGGGTTCGCTGTGGATCCCCGCAGAGGTAGCCGAGGTAGTGGTAGGCCGTGGAGGTAGGGGCTGTGTTGCAGGTAGGTCGAGTGCTGAGGTTCGACGAGGTTCGCGGGTACGGGTTCATCGTCCCGAGCGAGGGGGACGAGGACGTGTTCATGCACGCCAACGATCTGCTGGACGAGAAGTACCAGTACAAGGCGGGCAGCGAGGTCGAGTATTACCTGGAGATGGGGGACAAGGGCCCCAAGGCGTCACAGATCAGGCTGGTGAACGCGCCCGTGCCGAAGGGGAGTTCGTCGGGCATGGGGCCGGTGGATCCGCACGGCGACTACTCGGACGTGCTGTCCACGGTCGAGCTGCGGAACGAGCTGACCGAGGCGCTGCTCCAGGCCGACGGGTCCCTGACGGGCGATCAGATCAAGCGGGCGCGGTCGTCCGTGATCGAGCTGGCGCGCTCGCACGGCTGGCTGGAGTCCTGAGCGGGGCTCCTCCCGGGTCCGGTGTGCGTCGGTCGGGCTGATCGCGGCCTGGTTGGATGAGTGGCATGAACGGTACTCAGTCCATAGACGCCCCCTGGGGCATATCGGTGTTCGGCGCGGCCAGCGTGGACGCCCCGCCGGACCTCGCCCGGCTCCGGGTGGCGATCGAGCAGACCCGGCAGAAGCCGGGCGAGGCGTTCGAGGTCACCCGGGGCGGGGTCAACCAGATCCGGGAGGTGCTGCGCGGCCACGGGGTCCCCGACACCGCCGTGTCCACGTCCCGGCTGGGTCTCAAGTCCACGTGGAGCTACGGCAACGAGCGCAAGTTCCTGGGTTACGAGTGCACCGCCTCGTTCGTGATCGAACTGCGTGAACTCGACATCCTGGAGACCGTGCTCATCGATGTCGTCGAGGCCGGGGCGAACCAGGTCGACGGTGTCGAGTTCGACGTGCGGACGAAGAAGGAGCTGCGCGCCCGGGCGCGCACGGCAGCGGTGGCCGCCGCGCGGGAGAAGGCGGCGCTGTACGCGGAGGCCGCCGGGGTCCGACTCGGTCCGGTCATCCACATCAAGGACGTGGACTCGGAGAACATGCGCAACAGCTACCGCAGCCACAGCAGCAGCGGTGGTGGGGACGGCGGCGACGGAGACCTGACCCCCGGCAAGGTCAGCGTCTCGGCGGGCGTCGTCATCGGCTTCTCGGTCATCGGGGGCTGATCGGTCCGTCGTCCCCCGGAGCCGGACTACGGCGTCTTCGAGGCCGACTCGGAGGAAGGTTTCGGGGCCGGCTCCGAAGAGGGCTTCGGGGACGGCTTCGGGGGCGCCGCCGGAGCGGGGCGCCCCGACTTCCCGCGCTGCGGCGCGAGGAAGAAGAACATTGTCGGAACCAGATACAGCGCCCACACCGTCACCTGGACGACGGTCGGGTCGGGCTGGAAGTTGAACACGCCCTTGAGCAGGGTGCCGTACCAACTGTCCGGCGGGACCGTGCTGGTGATGTCGAACGCCTTGTTCTGCAGCCCGCCCAGGAAGCGCGCCTCCTGAAGGTCGTGCACCCCGTACGCGAGAACGCCCGCGGCCACGATCACCAGCATCGAGCCGGTCCAGGTGAAGAACTTCGCCAGGTTGATCTTCAGCGCGCCCCGGTAGAACAGCCAGCCCAGCACGAGCGCGGTGGCGATCCCCAGCAGCACACCGACCAGCGGACCCGACCGGCCCTCGCCGCCGGCCCGCACCGACGCCCAGACGAACAGCGCCGTCTCCAGCCCCTCCCGGCCCACGGCCAGCAGCGCGGTCGCGACCAGCGCGCCCGTACCCATCTGCAGCGCCGTGTCGAGCTTGCCGTGCAGCTCGCTCCTGAGATGCCGCGCCGTACGCCGCATCCAGAAGATCATCCAGGTCACCAGGCCCACCGCGATGATCGACAGCGACCCGCCGAGCAGCTCCTGCGCCTCGAACGTCAGCTCCTGGGAGCCGAATTCGAGCGCGGCGCCGAAGGCCAGCGAGATGGCGCAGGCGATGCCGATGCCGAGCCATACGGGCCGCAGGGCGTCGCGCCGGTCGGTCTTGACCAGATACGCGACGAGGATGCAGACGACCAGGCTGGCCTCCAGCCCCTCGCGCAGACCGATCAGATAGTTGCCGAACATGCCGGCCGTCCTTCCGCCGATGTCGCTGGGCGTGTCACGGGAGTGCGGGTCACGAAAGTGCGCCTCATGAGAGCGCGGGTCGGGAGAGTGCGGGTCACGAGAACAGCTCCCGTCCCCACCAGTCGTCCTTGTCCCGGACGCCCGGCGGTACGGCGAAGACCGCCGAACCCACGTGCTGGATGTACTCGTTGAGCGCGTCCGCGCGCGACAGACTCCGCTGTACGGGGACGAACGCCTCCCGCACGTCGTGCTGGTACGCGAGGAAGAACAGGCCCGCGTCGAGGCGGCCGAGTCCGTCCGTACCGTCGGTGTAGGAGTAGCCGCGGCGCAGCATCCGGGCCCCGCCGTTGGAGTCGGGGTGTGCGAGGCGTACGTGCGACGTGGGCAGCATCGACTTGAGGAACGGTTCGTCGTGCTCCTTGGCCTTGCCGACCGCCGCGCCCTCACCCTTGTCCCGTCCGAAGACGTCCTCCTGCTCCTGGAGGGAGGTACGGTCCCAGGGCTCGATCCGCATCGCGATCCGGCGGGCCACCAGATAGGAGCCGCCGGCCATCCAGGCGGGACCCGCCTTGGGGGACACCCACACGTGCCGGTCGAGCGCCGCCGTGTCGGTGCCCGCGACATTGCGGGTGCCGTCCTTGAAGCCGAAGAGATTGCGCGGGGTCTGCGCGTCGGGCGTGGTGGACGAGGTCTTGCCGAAGCCGAGCTGCGACCAGCGGACGGCGATCCGGCCGAAGCCGATCCGGGCGAGGTTACGGATGGCGTGCACCGCGACCTGCGGATCGTCGGCGCAGGCCTGGACGCACAGGTCGCCGCCGCTGCGCGCCGGGTCGAGATTGTCGCCGGGGAACTTCGGCAGGTCCACCAAAGCCTCGGGCCTGCGGCCCGCCAGACCGAAGCGGTCCTCACGGCCCTGGCCGGCCGCCGTGAAGAGGGACGGGCCGAAGCCGATGGTCAGCGTCAGCCGGGACGGCTTGAGGCCGACGGCCTCACCCGTGTCGTCCGGCGGCGCCTCCGGCAGTCCGCCGAACGCCCCCTCGCCGACCGCGCGTCCCTCGGTCATCAACGCGGCCGCGGCGGTCCAGTCCTTGAGGAGCTGGATCAGCTCCGCCCGGTCCTTGGTGGTGACGTCGAAGGCCGCGAAGTGCAGCCGGTCGGGGACGGCGGTGGCGATACCGGCCTGGTGCGCGCCGTGGAACGGGACGGCCGCGCCCGCCGACCCGGCGGGCTCCGTCCCGTCCGTGCCGCGCAGCGCGACGGCCGTACCGCCGGCCACGGCGGCGCCGAGCGCGAGCCCCGCACCGCCCCAGCCGATCACCGAACGGCGGGACGGCGCACGGCTTTCCTCGGCCGCACCGGCCGGGTGGCTCGGGGCGTTGGAGTTGAAGTCGGTCTCGTCGGACATGGCCGCGCCGCTACTTCACGACCGCGGCGGCGAGCTTCGACAGCGGCTCGGCCAGCGCGTTCACCGCGTCGGACAGCTCCTTGCGCTCCGCCTTGCCGACCTTGTCGTACGACGTGAACACGTAACTCGTCTTTTCCTCGCGGTACTTGTCGAGCAGCGTGTTCAACGCGGCGAACTGCGTGTCCAGTTCGCCGGTCAGCGCCGCGTCGTTCTTCGACGCCACCGGCTTCAGCAGCGCGTACGACTTCTCGGCGCCCTCGACGTTGGCCTTGAAGTCGACGAGGTCGGTGTGGCTGTACCGCTCCTCCTCGCCGGTCACCTTGCCGCTGGCGACCTCGTCGAGCAGCTCCTTGGCGCCGTTCGCCATGGACGTCGGAGTGATCTCCGCCGTGCCGACCTTCTTCTGCCAGACGGTCAGGTCCGCGATCAGCTGATCGGCGAGTTCCTTGTCGCGCGGGGTGATCTTCTTGTCCTGCCACAGCGCCTTCTCCAGGCGGTGCCAGCCGGTCCAGTCCGTCTCGGGGTCCTGGCCCTCTTCGAGGCCGTCCGCGCGCAGGTCGACCTTCGGGTCGATGTCACCGAAGGACTCGGCCACCGGCTCGGTGCGCTCCCAGCCGATGCGGGAGTCCGCGTACGCCCGCTTCGCGGCCTCGATGTCACCGGACTTCACGGCCTCCGCGAACACCTTCGCCTTCGGCAGGGTCTCCTCCGCCTGCTCCAGCGTGTACTGGCGGTACGCGGCGACGGCCGCGTCCAGCTTGGGGTCGCGCTTCGCGGTCCTGCCGCCGCCGGTGGCCTTGACCTGCTGCCGGATGCCCTTGCCCTTCATGCCCGGCTTGCAGGCGATCTCGTAGTCGCCGGCCTTGATCTCCGCGGTGATGTTCGCCTTGGTGCCCGCACCGATGTTCTCGCGCTCGGTGACGATCCGGTCGTCGGGGAACAGGACGTAGACCTCGGTGACCTTCGAGCCCTTGTTCTCCACCGCCAGTTGAAGGTGACCGGCGGGGAACTCCTTCTTCGACACCTCACAGGAGGTGTCGGTGGCCGTGACCTCGATCGCCCCGTCTCCTCCGGCGTCGCTCTTCTCGGCGCACGCCGTGAGGGTGGTGAGGGCGGCGACCGCGGCGACGGCGGTGACCACGGAGAGACGGACGGGGCGCATGAGGGCTCCAGCGGCTGAGGACAGTGTTCGTCGCGGCCCCGGAATGAGGCGAGCCTAAGTTAGCCCCGCCTTACTCGTGAGAAATCAGAGCAAATTCCCAGATACTGGCGTCAATGGGTAGTTAGCCTTTACTCATCCTTTTGAATGGCCTCACTCCTGTCCGCTCCACGCCCCCCATCAGCGAGAGGCCGACCCATATGCAGCTGAGCATCCGCAACCAGATCCCCGGCACCGTCACCGATGTCACCCCGGGGGAGGTCATGGCCACGGTCAAGGTCCATCTGTCGGGCGGGCAGGACATCACCGCCGCCATCACCCTGGAGGCCGTCCAGGATCTCGGTATCGGGGTGGGCTCCGCGGTGCGTGTGCTGGCCAAGGCGACCGAGGTCTCGCTGGCCACCGGGCCGATCGAGGGGCTGAGCATCCGCAACCGGCTGTCCGGCACCCTGATCGAGATCGTTCTCGGCGTCAACCTGGCGAACGTCAAGGTGGCGGTGGACGACGCCGAACTGACCGCCGTGATCACCAGGGAAGCCGTGGAGGAGCTGGGGCTCACCCCCGGCACCGGGGTCACCGCGCTGATCAAGTCGACGGAGATCTCCCTCGCCACGGACTGAGGCCGTCCGGCCGTGCTGACCGGACGTCGTGACTGACCGGCTGACCGAATCCCCGCTCGTCCGGGGCCGTCCGGGTGCGGGACGCTTGTCGGCGCGCCCGCACCCGGCGTCCCTCGCCCCCGTCCCCCACCGGAGAGGCATCCATGGCGGCCACCGAACGAGGCGCGGGGCACCGAGGCACCGTCCCCGCCACCCTCGCCATCCCCCTCGCACTCTCCCTCTCCGTCCTGCTCACCGCCTGCGGCGCCCTCACCCCGGGCAGCGGTTACGACGCGAACACCGTCCGGCCCGGAGCCGTACCCTCGTCCACGGCCGTACCCGACGAGGACATCACGCTGCGGCTGAACTTCGCGGACGCGCCGGTGATGGTCGACGCGCTGGCCGCCGCCTTCGAGGAGAAGCACCCGCGTATCGACGTACGGCCGGAGTACACGCAGTTCGCGGACTACGTGAAGAGTCTCAAGCTCACGATGACCTCCGACACCGCGCCCGACATCGCGCAGTACGCGGTGGGGATGGACGCCCTCGCGCACCGCGGCGACATTCTCGATCTGGCGCCTTACCGGGACGCGTACGGCTGGCGGAAGGAGTTCCCCGCGGCCAATCTGGCTCAGCTCACCGCCGGTGGAGGTGACGCCCCGTCAGATTCCTCGGCAGGTCGCACAACGGGCCACCAGCCGCTGTACGGCGTGCCCGTCGGACTCTCCATGACGGGGCTCTACTTCAACAGGAAGCTGGCGGCGACGGCGGGCATCAGCAGTCCGCCGCGAACGCTCAAGGAATTCGAGGAGCAACTGGCGGCGGCGAAGAGGGCCGGTCTGACACCCATGAGCCTCGGCGCGCTCGACTCCGGCGGTCTGCATCTCTGGGCCGCGCTCGTCAACGTCATGATGCCGCCCGAGGAGTACCGGGCCTGGGTGGACGGCCGTGACGGAGCCACGATCGAGACCGAAGGCGCCCTGAAAGCAGCCGAGTTGGTGGCCGAGTGGGCGGCGAAGGGATACTTCGACCCGTCCGCCAACGGCACGGCGCAGGTCGATTCCACCGCGCGCTTCACCCGTGACGAGAGCGTCTTCCTGATCAACGGGAACTGGGCGGCGGGCCAACTGGTCGGCGCCATGGGGGAGAACGTCGGCTTCTTCCCCATGCCCGGTCCCGTCGAATCCGCGCGGTCCGTGGCCTCCGGCTTCAGCGTCGCCTACTCCGTCTCCTCGCGTACCCGGCACCCCGAGGCGGCCGGCGCGTTCCTCGACTTCATGGCCTCGCCCGAAGCCGCCTCGATCGTCGCGGCCAACGGATTCCTCCCTCCGGACCCGGACGCCGTGCCGGACCAGAAGGGCGTACTGGGTGAAGTGGCCGCCGCCCACCGGCGCGTGGTCGCCGACGACGGCACGAACCAGTTCCCCGACTTCACCGCGCCGTCCATGCTCGACCGGCTCCGCTCCGGCGTACAGAGACTCATCGCCGACCGCACCGGGCCGGCCAAGTTCCTGGCCGAGATCCAGGACGTCTGGGAGGCGCACCATGAGCAGTAGCCACCGGCGCGGGGCGATGCGCGGCTATCTCTACGTACTGCCCGCCCTCGCCGTCTACACGGTCTTCGCGGTGCTTCCCGCGCTCCACACCGCCTATCTGTCGCTGTTCGACTGGGACGGCATCACCCTCGGCAGCTGGGTGGGGCTCGACAACTACCGCGAGGTCTTCCGGAACCCCGTACTGCTGCGGTCCCTGGTCAACGCCCTCACGCTGGTGGTCTTCTTCTCCTTCGTCCCCATCGCGATCGGTCTGCTGACGACCGCCCTCCTGGCCCGGTACCGGCGGCCGGGCATGGGGATCTACCGCGTCCTGTTCATGCTTCCGCAGATCGTGCCGCTCGTCGCCGTCGGTGTGACCTGGCGCTGGCTGTACGGGGACGACGGGCTGGTGAACGAGACACTGCGCGCCGTCGGGCTCGACGGGATCACCCGCGCGTGGCTCGGTGACTTCAACACCGCCCTGATCGCTGTGGGGCTCGTCGGCACCTGGGTGCTGAGCGGGCTGTGCATGATGCTCTTCCTGAGCGGGGTCCACAAGGTGGACCCCACCCTCTACGAGGCGGCGCGGCTCGACGGCGCGGGTCCGGTGAGGGAGTTCGTCTCCGTCACGCTGCCTCAGCTGCGCGGCGAGTTGGCCATCGCCCTGACCGTGACGATGGTGGCCGCGCTCGCCAGCTTCGACATCGTGTACGTCACGACGAACGGCGGCCCCGGCGAACAGACCACCGTGCCCGGCCTGTTGGTGTACAGGCTGGCCTTCTCGGACGGCGACGTGGGTCTCGCGTCGGCGCTGGGTGTGGTGCTGAGCTGTCTGATCCTCGGGCTCGTCTACGTCGTCAACCGGCTTGCGAGGTACGAGACATGACGACGGAGAACCTGACCACCGCGGACAGGCAGGCCGCGGACGGACCGGCCGGAAATGGGACGGCCGGAAGCGGGACGGCCGCGGACAGGCCGACCGCGAACAGGACGTCACGTACGGAGCGTTGGTCCGGCTACGCGCTCCTGACCGTCATGGCGATCGCCGTCGTCGTCCCCTTCCTGAGCGTCTTCCTCGCCTCCCTCCGGCCCGCGGGGGAGCCAGTCACCGGGCCGGCCTGGCCCGAGGAGTGGAGCCTCGCCAACTACCGGCAGGCCTGGAGTGTGGCCGGTTTCTCGGACCTGATCCGGTCGAGCCTGGTCATCGCGGTCGGAGTCGTACCCGCGTCGCTGGTTCTCGCGACCCTGGCCGGCTACGCGCTGGGCACGATGAAGCTGCCCGGCGGCAATGCCGTGGCGGCGTTCTTCATCGCCGGCCTCACCATCCCGGTCGAGCTGATCGTGGTGCCGCTCTACTTCGATCTGCGCGCGGTGGGACTCACCAACACCTACCTCGGCGTCATCCTCGTGGAGATCGCGCTGTTCATGCCGTTCAGCGTGTTCTGGATGCGGACCCACTTCCGCTCCACACCGCCGTCGCTGGTGGAGGCCGCGCGGATCGACGGAGCCTCGTCCGCCACGATTCTGCTCCGCGTACTGCTCCCGCTCGCCCGCCCGTCGCTCATGACCCTCGGGGTTCTGGTCTTCATGTGGTCCTGGAACCAGTTCCTGCTGGTCCTGGTACTCATCCAGGACGCGACCATGCGTACGGCCCCGGCGGGCCTCGGCTTCTTCGTGGGCCAGAACAACACCGACGTGCCGACGCTGGCCGCCGGAACGGTCATCGTGATGCTGCCGATCATGATCGTCTATCTGCTGTTCCAGCGCAGCTTCGTGACCGGGCTGCTCCAGGGAGCGACGAAGGGCTGAGCGGCTCCCGCTGCGATGAGTTTCGGCCGGTGCGAGAGTCGGAAGGGCAAGAGGCAGCGAACCGCGACGACACCGGGAGACAGCCATGCCGAGGATCACCCCCAATCTCTGGTTCGACGGGCAGGCCGAGCAGGCCGCCGAGTTCTACATCGGGATCTTCCCGAACTCCAGGATCACCGGCATCACCCACTACGGCGAAGCCGGTCCCGGAGAGGCCGGCACGGTGCTCACCGTCGACTTCGAACTCGACGGATTCCGCTACACCGGGATCAACGGCGGCCCGCAGTTCACCTTCGACGAGGCCATCTCGTTCCTGATCGAGTGCGCGGACCAGGAGGAGGTCGACCATTACTGGTACAAGCTCTCCGAGGGCGGCGAGGAGGGCCCCTGCGGCTGGCTGAAGGACAGGTACGGCCTGTCCTGGCAGGTCGCGCCGGGCGGGATGAACGAGCTGCTGAACGACCCCGACCAGGAACGTGCCCAGCGGGCGATGAAGGCCATGCTCGGTATGAAGAAGATCGATCTCGCCGCTCTGCGCGCGGCGGCCGACGGCACCGCCTGATACTTAAGCGGTTACTTGACTGTTGGCGTCCCGGCTGTAATAGTTAAGTACGTGCCTAACTATGAAGGCTCGTTGGACGCGGTGTTCCAGGCGCTGGCGGACCCGACCCGGCGGGACATGGTCGAACGGTTGATCCGTGGCCCGCTCTCGGTCAGCAAGCTCGCGCAACCCCTGGAGATGTCGCTGCCCGCCGTGATGCAGCACCTCCAGGTGCTCGAAGCGTGCGGGCTGGTCCGGTCGGAGAAGGTCGGCCGGGTCCGCACCTGCCGCATCGAGCCCGCGGGGCTGCGGATGGCCGAGGGCTGGATCGGGCGGCAGCGCACCGAGTGGGAGCACCGCCTGGACCGGCTCGGCGACCACCTGTCGGAAGAGGACCGCCTCTCGGCACAGGACCGTCCGTCGGAACAGGACCTCCTGCCGGAACCCGGGCCGACAGAGCAAGGATCAGCAGAGCAAGGGAGCACACCATGACTGACCAGACCTCCACCCACGCGACGTTCACCATCGAACGCGCCTACGCCGCGCCGCCGGCCCGCGTGTTCGCCGCCTGGTCCGACCCGAAGGCGAAGGCCAGTTGGTTCGCGGGCCCGGAGAACGCGTACGAACTCGACTTCCGGGTCGGCGGCCATGAGGTCAACCGGGGCACGGCCCCGGACGGCACGGTGATGACGTTCGAGTCCGTCTACCACGACATCGTCCCGGACGGGCGGCTCGTGTACAGCTCGACCATGCACGGCGGGCAGGCTCTGTGGACCGCCTCGCTCACGACGGTGGAGTTCGAGCCCGACGGTGACGGCACCCGGCTGACCCTCACCGAGCAGGGCAGCTTCCTCGACGGATACGAGAAGCCGGAGTGGCGCGAGCACGGCACCGGCGAATGGCTCGGCGCGCTGGACGCGTACCTGACCCGTACCTGAATCGGGCCTGAATCGGGCCTGCGATATGGGGACGCGGGCGGGGTGCGGGGCGACGTAGCGTTCCGTCGCGTGAAGACTCCATCGAACAGTGAATTGATCGACACTGCACAGGCGGTGCTCCACCCGCACCGGGTGGGCGACCGCCTCTTCGGTGATGTGGCGGCCACCCTTGTCACGGACTCGGGGGCGCTCTACTCCGGCGTGTGCGTCGACACCGGTTGCGGGACGGGATTCTGCGCGGAGCACGCGGCGATCGCCGCCATGGTGACGGCCCGTGAATACCGGATCCGTAAGGTCGTCGCGGTGTGGCGGAACGAGGAAGGCGCCCTGCACGTACTGCCGCCGTGCGGCCGGTGCCGGGAGTTCGTCCGGCAGATCGACCCAGCCAACATCGACGCGGAGGTGGTCCTGGGCCGGAACACCTCGGCGAGTCTGCGTGAGCTGCTGCCCGCCAACGAATGGCCGCAGCCGCTTGACTGACCGCGTCCGTCGGGATGGGTTGAGCCGGGCCGAGTCGTGCGACTCGGCCCGGCCCGAACAGAGTTGACGGCCCATCAGGACGCGGCCAGCGCCTCCGTCGGTGGCAGACGGGCGGCGCGTACGGCGGGGTAGAAGCCCGCCAGGCCGCCGATCACCAGCGTCGCCGCGACACCGCCGGCCATCGCCCACAGCGGCACCACCGTCGGCCAGCCCTGATATCCCGCGTAGCCGGCGGTGACGCCGATGCCCAGCAGGACACCGCCGATCCCGCCGAGCGCGGACAGCAGCAGCGACTCGCAGAGGAACTGCGTACGGATCTGCCCCCGCGTCGCGCCCAGTGACCGCCGCAGTCCGATCTCGGCCCGGCGCTCCAGCACGGAGATCACCATGGTGTTGGCGACCCCGACACCCCCGACCAGCAGCGCGACCGCGCCCAGGCCCAGCAGCAGACCGGACAGCGCGTCGTCCGTCGCCTGTTTCGCCGCCAGCGCGTCGGAGGGCCGGGAGACCTCCACCTCGTTCGGACTCCGCGGGTTGGCCGTGGCGCCGAGCACGCTCTGTACGTCCTCGACGGCCGCTTCCCGCGCCCGGGTGTAGACGGTCGTCGGATGACCGTCGAAACCGAGGACGTCCTCCGCCGCCGGCCAGCCGACGAGGGCGGCGGCGTCGAGTTCCGGGGCCAGCTCGTTCGGTGCCAGCAGCCCCACGACGGTGAACCACCGCCCGCCCAGCCAGACTTGGGACTCCGGGCCGGCCTCCAGGATGCCGAGATGCCGGGCCGCCTTGGCGCCGAGCACCGTCGACGGGTACCGGTCGTTCGCCGCGTTTAGCCAGCGGCCGTCCACGACGTCCGTCCGTACCGTCTTCGTCAGATCGGTCCGGGCCGCGAACACGCCGATGCCGCCCGTCTGTTCCTTCGGGATGTGGTCGGTCCGATAGACGGCCGCCTCGGTGCGGCCGATCGCCGAGACCGACTCCACACCGCCGGTCGCCGCGATCATCCCGACCGCCTCGTCGGGCAGGGACGCCTGGTCGCCGCCGAAGGACTGTCCGGGGCCGACGGTGAGCAGATTGGTGCCGAGCGCCGCCATCCTCCGGTTCAACTCCTCCTGACTGGAGGTGGAGATGCCCACGACGCCGATCATCGCCGCTATACCGATGGCGATGCCGAGCGCGGAGAGGAACACCCGCATGGGGCGCGAGCGCAGGCCCGAACCGCCGACCCGTACGACATCGGCGGCGCCGAGCCGGGCGGGACGCGGACGGGCGGGCGCGGGACGTGGGGGAGCCGCCGTACTCGTACTCATACGCCGACCCCTCGCCGTACACGATCGCCCGTGGCCGTGGCCGTGGCCGTGGCCGTGGTCCTGGTCGCGTACGTGCCCGTGGCCGAATCGTGCTCGACCCGGCCGTCCTTGAGCCGTACCTCGCGCGGCAACGAGGCGGCGATGTCCCGGTCGTGGGTGATGACCACGACCGTCGTCCCGGCCCGGTGCAGCTCGTGCAGCAGCTCCATGACGACCGCCCCGGACTTCGAGTCCAGCGCGCCCGTCGGCTCGTCCGCGAGCAGCAGCGGCGGATCCCCCAGCACCGCGCGGGCGATCGCCACGCGCTGCTTCTCACCGCCGGACAGCTGATGCGGTTCGTTGTGCAGCCGGTGCCCCAGACCGACCCGGCGCAGGGCACGTTCGGCGAGCCCCCGCCGCTCCCCGCGTGAACGGCCGCTGTAGAGCAGTCCGTCGGCGACGGAGTCCAACGCCGGTACACCGGGGGCGAGATGGAAGGACTGGAACACGAAACCGATGGACTGGGCGCGCAACGCGGACAGTTCGCGGTCGGACAGCTCCGCCACGGCGTGTCCGTCGATGCGCACCGTGCCGGCCGTCGGGCGGGCCAGCGTGCCCATGATGTTCAGCAGGGTGGACTTGCCGGAGCCGGACGGGCCGACGATGCCCAGCAACTCGCCCCGCTCGACGACGAGTTCGGCGTCGGCCAGCGCGGCGACCGCTCCGTACGTCTTCGAGACACCCGCCAGCTCGACGACGGGCCAGTTCGGCGTCACTGGGGCACCCCCACACGCAGGCCCTCGGTGATGCCCTTGCCGGACACCTCGACCAGACCGTCCGCGAACAGACCCAGCTCCACCGGACGGTTCTCGACGCCGTCGTCGGTGAGTGCCTGCACGGCGTAGCCGCCGCCCTGACGGGCGATCAGCGCGTTGACAGGCACGGCGAGTACGTTCGCGCGGCTCTCCGCGCTCAGCTTCACATCGACCGGCGCCGCCTGGTAACGCCCGAGTTTCTTCTGGTCCTTGACGGTCAGTTCGACCGGGAGGGTGGCGTCCTCGGCGCTCGCGTCGCTGCCGTTGCCGTTGCCGTTGTCGGAGGGCGCGGCGGTTGCCGCGGCGCCGATGTCGGTGACCTTCGCGGCGACGACGGTGCCGTCGGGGAGCGCCACCGTGGCCGCCGTGCCGTCCTTGACGAGGTCTTCGAACCGCACCTCCAGATCGACGGTGACCACGCGTCCGGTGCCGGTCCAGGTGAGAACGTCACCGGTGAGCGCGCCGCCCCGCGTGGCCCCGACCTCGGCGACGCGCCGGGCGCCGGGTGCCACCACCGCGTCGTCGGGAGTCACCGTGCCGGTCTCCTCCCGGCCCAGATCCTCCTGCCAGGCCCGTACGGCGTCGGCGGTCGTGCCGGTGTACTCCTCGTCCACCGTGAAGCCGGTGTGCCCGAGCGCGGCGAGGTTGCGCTCCAGCATCAGGACGTCCTTGCCCTCGGAGCCGACGTCGAGCGTGCGGTACAGCGGGGTGGACCCGTACAGCAGGACGGACTCGCGTTCGTCGGCGCTGTAGACGGGCTCGCCGCGCTCGATCTCGTCGCCCACGTCCGGCAGCCAGGTCAGGGTCCCGGAGCCGGTCCCGGTCCCGGAGCCGCTGTTGGCGTCTGGGCCGCCGCCGGTCGAGCCCTGAGTTCCGGAACCTCCTCCGGTGGCCGGGGCCTGTACGGTCGTCGCCTCCCCGTACCCGAGCGCGCCGTCCACGGTCTCGCTGCGGGTGAGCGTGGTCTTCTCCACCGTCGCCGATTTCGCCGGACGGGAGGGTGCGGCCTCGGCGGACTCGCCACCGTCGCCGCCCAGTACACCCGTCGCGCCGACGCCACCGGCGGCGACCACCGTCAGGGCGGCCAAGGTGATGAGCGAGGCGCGCAGCGTACGGCGCCGGGGGCCGTCGTGCCCGGTCGTCGCGTCGGGCGGGACGTCGGCGGAATCGTCCGGCGGCCGGATGTCGCCGGAGCCGTCCGGCGACGTGCCGTCGTCCGGTTGCTGGAAGGTCACGAGCCGCCGCCCCGCTTCATCATGACGCCGCCGCCGGGGAACTTGTCGCGGCAACTGTCCATCGCCTTCTGGAAGGTGGCGTCGTCCGGGCCCGCCCCCGCGGCCATGGTGATCTCCATGGAACCGCCGTTGATCTTCGGGTCGGCGAACTCGGGCACACCGTTCTCGCGTACGCACTCGGCCCACGCCGCGACCTTCGTCGAGTCGAGCGCGCCACCGCCACTGCCGCCCATGCCCTGCGGCGACAGCTCCACGCAAGCCTCCTGCGCCTTCTTGAACTCCGGGGACTCGGGGTCCACACCGCTGCTCGGATCGAGCCTGATACCGCCGCCCTCACTGGGATCCGGGAACTTCGTCACCCCGTTCTCCCGCATGCACTTGGCGTACGCGAGAGTCCGCTCCTCGGGGCTGGTGGGGGAGGCGTCCGGCCCGGAGCCGGTGTCGGCCGCCGAGGACGAGCCGTCGTCGGAGCAGCCCGTGAGGAGCACTCCGGCGAGCAGCAGCGGGACGAGGGAAATGATGCGCGCACTCTTGCGCCTGGATGAGTGGGTCATGGCGCAACATCTACCGACCGGGCGGTTACACGGCGGGAACGCACGCTGTTATGTCGCTGTAACCCCTGGTCCTGCATGCTGTGTGACATGCGTGTACTGATCGTCGAGGACCACCGGGAGCTGGCCGAGACCGTGGGCGCCGGCCTGCGGCAGGACGGCATGGCCGTCGATCTCGCCCACGACGGACCACAGGCTCTCGACATGACGGCGGTGTACGAGTACGACGTCGTCGTACTCGACCGCGACCTGCCCGGACTTCACGGCGACGACGTCTGCCGCGCCCTGGTGGCGGGAGGCGGCCGGTCCCGCGTACTGATGCTGACCGCGTCGGCCACCATCGAGGACCGGGTCGACGGCCTCGGCATCGGCGCCGACGACTATCTGCCGAAGCCGTTCGCCTTCGCCGAACTGATCGCGCGGGTACGGGCGTTGGCACGTCGCGCGCAGCCGGCCGTACCGCCGGTTCTCACCCACGGCGATCTCTCGCTGGACGCGAGCCGGCGCACCGCGCGGCGCGGCGGACGCCGCCTGGAGCTGTCGCCCAAGGAACTCGCCGTGCTCGAACTGCTGTTGGCGGCCCAGGGCGGCGTCGTCTCCGCCGAACAGCTCCTGGAACGCGCGTGGGACCAGGCGGCCGACCCCTTCACCAACACGGTCAAGGTCACGGTCAGCAGGCTCCGCCGCAAGCTGGGCGAGCCGCCGGTGATAGAGACGGTGCCGCATGCCGGCTACCGCATCTGAGCGGGCGCGCCGAACGCGGCGTCCGCTCCGAGTCCGGCGCCCGCTCCGAGTCCCGCGCCCGCTCCGCGTCCGGCTGCCGGGCCAAGTCCCGCGCCCACGCTCGCCGTTCCGACGAATCCGCTGGACGGCCCGGCTCCGCCTCACCCTCCTCTACGGCGCGCTCTTCCTCCTCTCGGGGGCCGCGCTCCTCGCCATCACGTACTTCCTCGTCGCGAGCGGCGGCAAGCCCCGCGTGTTCTTCCTCGGCAGCGGCATGGAAGGCGGGCCGCCCCTGGACAGCGAGGCGATGCGCCACGCCATGAGGAAGGACGCCGACCGGCAACGGGAAGCGACACTCGACCAGTTGCTCGTCCAGTCCGGGGTGGCCCTCGCGTTGATGTCCGCCGTCTCCGTCGTACTCGGCTGGCTCACCGCCGGCCGCGTACTGCGCCCGGTGCGGACCATGACCGAGAAGGCCCGCCGTATCTCCGAACGCAACCTGCACGAACGGCTCGCCGTCACCGGCCCCGCCGACGAACTCAAGGACCTCGGCGACACGTTCGACAGTCTGCTCGCCCGCCTCGACAGCGCCTTCGACGCGCAGAAGCGCTTCGTCGCCAATGCCTCGCACGAGCTGCGCACCCCGCTCACCCTCCAACGCGCCCTGATCGAGGTCGCGTTGTCCAACCCGGCGGCCGACGCGCGCTCGCTGCGCACCGTGTGCGAGAGGGTGCTGGCCGCGGGGGAGCAGCAGGAACGTCTCATCGAGGCGCTGCTGACACTGGCCCGCAGCCAGCGCGGCCTGGAGCGACGCCGGCCGACCGATCTCGCGCCCGTCGTCGCCGACGCGCTGCGGACCGCGCCGTCCGACGGAGTACGGATCGAGCAGTCACTCGCACCGGCGTGGACGCCGGGAGAGCCGCGGCTGGTCGAGCGACTGGTCACCAACCTGGTCGACAACGCGCTGCGCCACAACGACGGCGGTGCCGACGCGTGGGTGCGGGTGCGCACGGGCACGGAGGGCGGGCGGCCGGTGCTCCGAGTGGTCAACAGCGGTCCGGTCATCCCGGCCGACCGCGTCGAGACGCTGTTCCAGCCCTTCCGGCGCGAGGTGTCCCGGGCGGGCGGCCCGGACGGTCTCGGCCTCGGCCTGTCCATCGTCGAGGCGGTCGCCACCGCGCACGGCGCGGAGCTGACCGCCGTACCGGGACCGGCGGGCGGGCTGGACATCACCGT
Source organism: Streptomyces sp. NPDC057307 (assembly GCF_042667665.1). Taxonomy (NCBI): domain Bacteria; kingdom Bacillati; phylum Actinomycetota; class Actinomycetes; order Kitasatosporales; family Streptomycetaceae; genus Streptomyces; species Streptomyces sp. NPDC057307. The sequence goes on from NZ_JBHUZM010000008.1 coordinate 120,751, forward strand.
GGCGTTCCGGGCTCTCCCACGGACCCGGGTGCCTACTCCCGGCCCTGCTCCGTCCCGGTCAGCCAGGCGTAGGCCGCCCGCGCGGTGAACTCACCCTGCCCACGCGCGAACAGCAGCTCCGCCCCGCGAAACGCCGGATCGTCGGCGGTGCCCGCCACGTACGGAACGGCGATGCACCGCATCCCGGCCGCCCGCGCCGCCGCCACGCCCGGTGCCGCGTCCTCCAGCACCACACAGTCCGCCGGGTCGGCGCCGAGGCGCCGCGCCGCCTCCAGGAAGACATCGGGCGCGGGCTTGCCGTGCGGGACCTCCTCGGCGGAGACCACGAGGGTGAAGTACGGGTCCAGCCCCGTGCCGCCGAGCACGGCCTCGATGGCGGCGCGGGACGAGCCGGAGGCCACCGCCATCGGCACCCCCTGCGCGTGCAGCCGCTCCACGAACTTCCGCATCTCCGGAAACACCTCGGTCGAGGCGCGCGCAAGCTCCAGATAGAGACGGTCCTTCACGGCGAGCAACTCGTCGACCGGGGTCTCGATCCCGTACTCCGCGCGCAGCGCCTCCAGCGTCTCGCGGGTGCTGATGCCGATGTACCGGGTGTGGTGCTCCCAGCTGAAGTCGTCCACACCGTGCCGGGCCAGCAGCCGCCGGCCGGCCTCGTAGTAGTTCGGCTCGCTGTCCACGAGGGTGCCGTCGAGATCGAAGACGACGGAGGGGGCGGAAGAGGCGGAGGAGGCGGAGGGGGTGCGCGCGGTGCTCATGGCTCCCAGCATGCCAACCCCGCCGCCATCCGTCCCGGTCAGGCGCCCGGGCGCCAGCTCATGGCGATCACCTCGGCGGGCGGGGCCGACAGGCGCTTGGCCTCGTCCGCCCACTCGGCCGCTTCGGCCGCGTCACCGCGGGCCTCGTGGTACGCGGCGAGTCTCCGGGCCGCCACCGGATCGTCGGAGTCCCACGCCGCCCGGCGGAACCACTCGGCCGCGGCGTCCTCGTCGCCTTCCCGCGCGAGGAGCACCCCCACGCAGCGCGCCGCCTTCGGATGGTCGAGATCCACCGCGTGCCGCCACGCCTCCAGGGCCCCGGCCACGTTCCCCAGATCCAGCCGTACGTGCCCCAGGTTGTACGCGCCGCCCCCGTTGCCACGTTCCGCCGCTCGGCCGTACCAGGGCTCGGCGGTCGTCAGCTCGCCCCTGTTGTCGTACAGCCGGCCGATGTTGAACGCGGCCTTGTCGGACCCCACTTCCCAGGCCCGCAGATACAGGCTCATCGACTCGTCCTCGTCCCGGTCCTCCATTAGCTTCCCGAGATTGACCAGCGCGGCCTGGTGCTCGTCCGCCACGGCCTGCCGGTACCAGCGCTCGGCCTCTTCGGGGTCGCCCTCGGTCTCGGCCCGGGACCCGAGGTTGAACGCCGCCTCCGCGGAGCCGGCGGCGGCCGCGCGCCGGCACCACTCCAGCCCCTCGCCGAGATCCCGGTGCGAGACGCTCACGCCGAGATCATTCGCGGCGTCCGCGTGCCCCGCCTCGTACGCCTGCCGGAAGAGGTCCTCGGCCTCCGGGACGTTCCCGGCGCGCCGCGCCGCCGTCCCGCGCTCGTGAAGCTCGCGCGCCTCGGCTGTGACCTCGGGTGATTGTCCTGCGTCGCTCATCTGTCGCCTCCCACCCCGCAACGACGTACGCGCGCCCCGGACGGTTCCGTACGACAGTTCCCCACGACGACAGCGGCCCCGCCGTATCCCGCCGGCCCCGCGCGCGGGACAATCCAACCGGTCCAGCCATGGCCCACGCAGCACCCCCGAACACCACGGAGGCCCGGCATGCTGATCGTCGCCGGTAAGGGTTACGTCGATCCGGACGGCCGTGCGGCCTTCCTCGCGGGCTTCGAGGCGGTGCAGCGGCGGGCGCGGGCCGAACCCGGCTGTCTGGACTATGTGGTGGCCGCCGACCCCGTCGAGCCCGGACGCGTCAACGTCTACGAGCGGTGGGAGTCACAGGAACATCTGGCGGCTCATCTGGCCCGGACGGCGCGGGAGGCACAGCCGTCCCCGGTCGTGCTCAGCATGGAGATCACGCAGTACGAGATCGGCGCGTCGGGCCCGCTCTCCGCGTGACCGGTGCCCGATCGTGACGAGCGCCCGATCGTGAAGCGGGTCCCGTCGTGACGCGCACCTCATCGTGACGCGCGCGCCAGCATCCCCGAGAGCACGACCTCCAGCATCTCCCGCAGTGTCGTCGTGAAGTCGATCCTCATGGCCGCCAGCGACGGGTCGGACTCGTAGGCCGCGAGCATCGCCGCCGACGGCTGGGTGTGGGTCCAGATCGGGCCCGCCGTCATGACACAGACGACGGCGAACCGCGTCGCGTCCTCCTCGCCGAGTTCGGGTACCCGGGCGCGTACCAGCCCGGCCAGCGTGCCCACGTTCGCGATCGCGGCGCGCTTGAACTCCGCCGCGACGGTCGGCGAGACGTTGCGCTCCAGGACCGCCGCCTGCGAGGCGGTCAGGTCGCACAGGACCGGGCGGTCCGCGAGCGAGGCCGCGACCACGGCCGCCACCCGGTCGCCGCGCCCCGGCATCGGGGCGTCGGTGTCGACGCCCGAGGCGAGTTCCTCCGCCAGATTCTCCAGCCAGTCCCGGAACGCGACGTCGAGCAGTTCGAGGAGTACGGCCTCACGGGACTCGAAGTAGCGAAGGACGTTCGACTTCGCCAGGCCGACGCGGCGGCTCAGCTCGTTGAGGCTCACCTGGGCGACCGGCATCTCGCTCAGCATCGACGCCGTCGTGTCGAGGATCGCCTGTCGGCGCTGGGCGCGCTGCTCCTCGCTGCGGGCGCGCTGGAAGGTGTGTGCCATGGCACGAGTCTACAGACCTGCGGTCTGTTGTTATCGGACCGGCGGTCTGCTAACTTCGAAACAGAAGAGACCGGCGGTCTTCTATGGTCGCCGTCCGCTGTCCCCGAAGGAGTCGTCATGTACGCAGTCCCCGACCAGACCGGTAAGTACGCCGTCGTCACCGGCGCCAACAGCGGCACCGGCAAGGAGGCCGTCCGCCGGCTCGCCGACGCCGGCGCGCACGTCGTCATGGCCGTCCGTACGGTCGCCAAGGGCGAGCAGGCCCGCGACGAGATCCTGGCGCGGCACCCGCACGCCAAGCTCGACGTACGCCGTGTGGACCTGGCCGACCTGGCGTCCGTCGGTGAGTTCGCCGACGGGCTCATCGCCGACGGCACCCCGCTCGACCTGCTGGTCAACAACGCGGGAGTGATGGCCCCGCCCTCCCGGGTGGGGACGTCCGACGGCTTCGAGCTCCAGATGGGCAGCAACTTCCTCGGCCCGTTCGCCCTGACCGTCCGGCTCCTCCCGCTGCTGCTCGCCGCCGAATCCCCGCGCGTGGCCACCATGAGCAGCGGCGTGGCCAACTACGGAGAGATCGACTTCGCCGATCTCCAGTGGGAGCGCCGGAGTTACAGCGCCAACCGCTCCTACGCGCAGTCCAAGCTCGCCGACCTCATCCTGACCCGGGAACTCGCCCGTATCGCGGCCGAGCGCGGCTGGCCGCTGCTGAGCACCGCCGCGCACCCCGGCTTCACCCGCACCAATCTCCAGACGGCCGGCGCGAGCCTCGGCACCGGCAGGCGGTCCCTGGGTTCGGCCCTGCTCACCAAGCTCGACTTCCTGCCCTCCCAGGGCGTCGAGCAGGGCACCGAACCACTCCTGTACGCCGCGACCAGCCCCGACGCGGTCGCCGCCGGCTACTACGGCCCCGGCGGACGCTTCGGCCTCGTCGGCCCCACGACCACGGCGCGTACGACCCGCAGGGCGCAGGACGCCGCGATCAACACGCGGCTGTGGGCGGAGGCCGAACGCCTCACCGGCGTCGCGCTCCCTGAGTACGCCCTCTGAGAGGAGATGTGCTCCCGGCCCGTCCGAAAGGGTGAACCGGCCGCCGGAATGGGTAGTTCAGGCGGCAGTGCCCGACGCCCGCCGGTTGGTCTAGACCGCCTGCTACCGTCGGCCGAGAGAGCCGTGAGTGCGGCGCACGCACCACCCACGGACGCACCGAGCGATCGAACGAGCGACAAGGGGACAGACAGTGGGCGACAGGAGCGACGGCAGCGGCGCCGGCGGGAGCGACGGGCGGGCCTACATCGGGTCGTTCACCTCGGCGGGAGGCCGCGGCATCATCGCCACAGCCGTGGACGCGGACACCGGGGCACTGACGGAACTCGGCGCGACGGACGCCCTCGCCGACCCCTCCTACCTGGCCCTCTCGGCCGACGGCTCGGTGCTCTACGCCGTCTCCGAGGGCGAGGAGGGCGCCGCCGCCGCCTTCGAGGTCACACCCCGCGCCTCGGGCGGCACATCGGCGCCGCGCATGATCGGCGAGCCGGTGCCGGTCTGCGGATCGGGCCCCACCCATCTCGCCCTCGCCGCCGGGCACTTGGTGACCGCCAACTACGGCTCCGGCAGCGTGACCGTCCTGCCCGTCCACGCCGACGGCACCCTCGGCGCCGCCGCCGGAATCCTCCAGCACGAGGGCAGCGGACCCGACTCCGACCGGCAGGAAGGCCCGCACGCCCACCAGGTGCTGCCCGACCCGGGCGGACGGTGGCTGCTCGCCGTCGACCTGGGCACCGACTCCGTACGGACAACCGCTGTCGACCCCGTGACCGGCGACATCACCCCGCACGGCGAGACCGCGCTGCGCCCCGGCACGGGACCGCGCCACCTCGTCTTCCACCCGGCGGGCACCCACGTGTACGTACTGAACGAACTGGAGGCGACCCTCACGGTCTGCCGCTGGGACGGGGACAAGGGCACGCTGGAGCCGGTCGGCGAGGCACCCGTCCTCCCGGACGGTGTCGAGGTGGCGAGTTACGCCTCCGAGATCGTCGTCTCGCACGACGGCGGGTACCTCTGGGCCGCCGTGCGCGGGCACGACAGCATCGCCGTCCTGACGCTCGACGAGACGCGCGAGAAGGCCGTTCTCGTCGCCACGGTGGACTGCGGCGGACGCTGGCCGCGCGATCTCACACTGGACCCGACGGGCCGCAGGCTCTACGTGTCGAACGAACACTCCGGCGACGTGACCTGGTTCGACATCGATCCGGCTTCCGGGGTCCCGTCCCGTGCGGGCTCGTTCGAGGCGCCCGCCGCCTCCTGCGTGATCTTCGGCCCACGAGGCTGACGCGGCCGACCCGGCCGCGGGGCGGCGCCGAACGCGGATCGCCGGACGGCCCGAGAG